>CANCOG010000535.1 GCA_947379685.1 Flavipsychrobacter stenotrophus
TCACCAAATTTTTCCGTGCCTTCACTACCGCCGTTATATATCGCAGTCCAGGGATTAAACAATCCGGTTCCATTGATACCGTCTTTTTCATTCGTAGCCGCCAGATACTTTGTAATGCTGCTGTCCGTAGGGTTATCATTAAAGTCACCCATTACAATAATACGCCCATTGGGCATGATCAGTAAGTAGTTATCGATGGCTAATCTCAATTTCTTTGCCGCAATTATTCGCTTGTTGCCAGTCTCTGATGGCATATCCCCGCCACGCCGTGAAGGCCAGTGATTGACAAAAACCGCGAAAGTATCATTCCGGATGACGGCCTGTGCGAATAAAATATCTCTGGTAATAAAATCAGGACCATCAATGTTCCCCCTGACAGGTATTGACGATGTACTGAGTATCCTGCACAGGGCAGGATCATACAACAAGCCAACATTTATCCCCCTGGGATCGGGTCCATCGGTACAAATAGATTTAAAGTGCCGTCTGGAAATTTCAGGCTGGCTGCAAAGTGCAGTAAGTACATTTCTATTTTCAACTTCCGCCAGCCCTATTATTGCAGGGTGGCATGAGTCAAGGCTTTGAATTACTGTAGCGATATTGCGCAGCTTCTGCTCATACGTCCTTAGCGTGTAGTGGTATTTCCCGTTCGGCGAAAAGTCCTGATCATGCTTTTCCGGCACCCTGCAGGTGTCAAAAAAATTCTCGCAATTGTAAAAAACAATGGAGGTATTAGCTGCACCCTGATGCTTATTGCAGCCAGGCAGGCAGAATAATAACAGGCACCAGAAGCGGGTTCTGGCGGCAAATATTCGGGTGAATATTATGTTATTTTTAAGCTGAAATCGATTCATGTTTTTTCATACCTTCACAAAAATACAAACAGATATGACAATGAATCAGGCGCTCATTGCTGAGCTCAAAATGGAAGGGGCAAGTACCCGCAAAATGCTGGAAAGAGTTCCCGCTGACAAAAGCACATGGAAACCACATGACAAATCGATGGCGATGGGCCGTCTGGCAACCCACGTTGCCGAGCTGTCTAGCTGGGTTACAATGACAATGAACACTGCTGAACTCGATTTCGCAACATGGGAATACAAACCATTTGTTCCTGCTTCAAATGAAGAGTTGGTTGCCTACCACGATGAGAAAATTGCTGAAGCGATTGCGGCACTTGAAAAAGCTTCTGATGCTGATTTCGGTGCGATGTGGACTATGCGTCGTGGCGAAAATGTATTTTTCACCCTGCCTAAAGCGGTAGTTTTACGCACATGGGCGTACAATCATATGGTACACCATAGGGGGCAATTGAGCGTTTATCTGCGTCTCCTCGATATTCCAGTTCCTGGAATGTACGGACCAAGTGCAGACGAAGCGGCACCAAAGGCTGAAGTGCCTGAAGAATTGCTTGCCTGATTTCACACATTAAAATAAAAAAATTGCCCAATTCAGCCACACTTCCAAAGTGTGGCTGAATTGTTTTGAGTAGAGGGCGACGAGAGAAATGTGCAAAAAAATGGGCGACCCAAGGCCGCCCATCCATATATCTACTATTAACAATTAATGTTCCATCCTGCTTTCTTTCATGATCTTAAAGCTTGCGGAGCACCCAAGCCTGGTAGCACCCGCATCAATCAGCTCCTTGGCAAACGCGTAGCTATTAACGCCACCCGAAGCCTTAATGCCTATACGTGGTGACAAGTGGCTCCGGATAAGCTGTACAACACGGACAGAAACACCTATATCAGCGAATCCGGTCGAAGTCTTGATGAAGTCAATCTTAAAATTGCTGTACAACTCACAGCATTTTACTATTTCTGAATCTGTCAGTATACCTGTTTCTATGATCACCTTCATCACCTTTCCTGCGTCCTGTATTGGTTTCAGACAGGCAGCAATCTCTTCTTCCAGCAATCTCCAGTTATTGTTTTTTAATGCACAAAGATCATGTACCATATCCAGTTCATCCGCTCCCATGTCTAACGCATCATTGATTTCCCTGAGTTTAACATCCGTGACATTGTACCCCAATGGAAACCCAATTACCGTAGCAACTTTTACCCTCGATCCGTCCAATAATTTTTTTGCATCTGAAACATATCTGGGAGGAATGCAAACAGCTGCAAAATTTTCCATTGACGCCTCGACACAAATTTTATCTACTTCCGCCAGGGTTGTAGTCTGCTTGAGTATGGTATGATCAATATAGGAAGCAATGTTTAGAGACATTATGAAGTATATTATGGATGTATGAAAATGATGGCTAAAATAGTTTTATTTTAGTTTTAATCCTAAATTTAGTGAAAAAGATCAGTATACAAAAACAAAAAAGAATGAAACGAAAAAATTGTGCCACCAGCAGCCAGAATAACGCAGACTAGTGCAGATTTTTAATGATCTCACTCGCAAATTCACTGGTTTTCAATAAGGTAGCATCATTCATCAGGTTATAAAAATCAATAGTTACCCTTTTGCGCATAATGGTAGTAGCCAATGCTTGTTCAATATTTTGTGCAGCCTCATGCCATCCCATATATTCCAGCATCATTACACCACTCAACAACAAAGATGAAGGATTCATTGTATTCGTATTTGCAAACCGCGGAGCCGTACCATGAGTAGCCTCAAAAACTGCATGGCCAGTGTTGTAGTTAATATTTGCACCCGGAGAAATACCAATACCACCCACCGCTGCGGCAGCCGAATCAGATATGTAATCCCCATTCAAATTGAGGGTAGCGACAACGGAATAATCCTGAGGAGCCAAAAGTATCTGTTGCAGGAAGTTATCTGCGATTACATCCTTCACAATCAGTTTCCCGAGTGATTGCTCGTGTTTCATCCTTGCATTGGCTGCATCTTCACCCTGGGTTTTCTTAGCATTTTCCCATTGACCCCATGTGTACACTTGGTCTGCAAATTCGCGCTCTGCAAGTTCATAACCCCAGGTCTTAAATCCACCTTCGGTGAATTTCATAATGTTGCCCTTATGCACAAGCGTAACGGAAGGTAACTTATGCTCAATAGCATACTTAATTGCAGCACGTATCAGGCGCTCACTGCCTTCTTTCGATACTGGCTTTATGCCAAATGCTGACGTTTCAGGGAAGCGCACTTTTTTGCCGGCTCCCAATTCATTAGTCAGGAAATCCATCAGCTTTTTTGCTTCAGGACTGCCGCTGGCAAATTCAATTCCGGCATAAATATCTTCAGTATTTTCCCTGAATATCACAAAATTGACGTTTTCAGGATGGGTAACAGGTGAAGGAACACCTTTGTACCACTTTACTGGCCTCAGGCATACGAACAGATCAAGCTCCTGCCTCATGGCAACATTCAATGACCTTATGCCGCCGCCTACAGGAGTAGTCAACGGCCCCTTAATAGAAATAAGATACTCACGTGCAATGTCCAGAGTAGCTGCAGGAAGCCATTCGCCGGTTTCCTTGAATGCTTTTTCACCAGCCAGAATTTCTTTCCACTCAATTTTACGGGCACCTTTGTAGGTCTGTTCTACTGCCGCATCCATAACCAATTTGCTGGCGCTCCATACATCGGGGCCTATACCGTCTCCTTCAATAAACGGGATAGTTGGGTTATCAGGAACATTCAAAACGCCGTTGAGCATGGTTATCTTCATAATTCTCAGTTTTTTGTTTTTGGTTTTAAGTGTGCGAAGATATTCAAAAGTCAAAAACTAAAAATGATAAATGTCATAAGCTGAGAACATAGAATTTCAGGCGACCTTTAAAGAATTTCAATACCTGCCTGCGGCCAGTAATATAACTACAACCTCTAAGAATGATGGTATGGCGAATTATTCAAAATGCTGAATGCCCTGTAAACCTGTTCGGCAACAATAAGCCTGACCAACTGATGGGGGAAAACCTGCGCCGAAAGTGACCAACACTGATTAGCTCTTTTCTTGATATTATCAGTTACGCCAAATGCCCCGCCAATTAAAATAACCACTGTTTTGGCCCCC
>CANCOG010000536.1 GCA_947379685.1 Flavipsychrobacter stenotrophus
CAACCCGCACAAGCCCCGGCAATAGTCATACAACCGAAAAAGCTGGAAATAAACCGGGTATTCGAGGAAGAACTGATCATCTTACACAGTGCCAAAATCCAACCCGAGTACAGCACTGAGCCACCATTCAGGGAGGAAAACCTGGAAAAACACAGGTCACTGCTCCTCAACGACTTTGTCGATTGGCACCACACTGTCCGTATAGATGGGCATGTCCGTAATGCGTGTTGGGCACGGTTCAACCTCTTCCAGTTCCTGCTCCCGCCCTGCGACCGCCGCTTCTTCCATCAGGAGATCAATTTCATGAAAATCTTCAACTTAGGCCAGATCAACAAAGCAATTACCAAATTCTGCCGCGAAAACGGAATCAGGAATAAGCAGTAATGCGTTGCGAACGGCAGACGCTCCCTATACCTCTGGTCGAAGGATGTCCTTCGTCATGCTATTCTGGAAGCATTTGCTTACGAGTTAACGCAACCACGCTACTGGTCGAAGGATGCCCTTCGTCCTGCTATTCTGGAAGCATTTGCTTCCGAGTTAACGCAACCACGCTACTGGTCGAAGGATGTCCTTCGTCCTGCTATTCTGGAAGCATTTGCTTCCGAAATTTTTGTAATTTTCCGTTATTGGGCTAAAATATCGCATTCACGACCAAACTGAGCTTTACTTTGTTACGTTTACAGTTGTAAATTGGATTGATGTTTTTATCAGAGATTGGTATAGAGAAGTAATTGTAAATAGCATCAGGTTTTGTCAGGAAAATAAAGGGTTGCAAGTTTATGCATGGGTAATAATGACCAGTCATATTCACATGATAATTGGTACAGAAGGCAAAATGAAGCTGGAAGATATCATACGGGACATGAAGAGGCATACTTCCGGCAAAATAAGAGAGGTAATGGAAGATAACAGTTTTGAAAGCCGCAAGGAATGGATGCTATGGGTGTTTGGGAGGGCTGGTAGAAAAAACTCAAATAATATTGATTATCAATTCTGGATACAGGATAATCACCCGGTTCAATTGTCTGCGCCCGAAATGATTTGACAACGGTTGAATTACATACACAACAATCCCGTAGAGGCGGGCTTTGTTACTGAACCGCAGCATTGGAAATGGAGCAGTGCATATGATTATTTGGGTGGCACGCAAGGACTCATTAATGTAATTTTGCTGGTTTGACTCGGAAGCAAATGCTTCCAGAAACGCAGGACGAAGGAAATCCTTCGACCAGTGGGGATATTCCCTATGTCTGCGCCAAACCTGCGGCACCAGGCGCTGTCTATGGAATTAAGTGGGCTCCTGTGGAGTTATCTTAAAGACAAAAAATGCCGCGTTTATTCTTCACCTGTTGATGTGGTGCTTATCTTAAGGTCAAAAGGGGAAAAGGACACCGTGGTGCAGCCGGATGTTTGCGTTGTGTGCGATCTCGCAAAACTGGAAACTGGAGGGTGTATTGTTGGAGCGCCCGATATAATTGTGGAAGTGCTCTCACCGGGCAACAATGCGAAAGAGTTGAAAAACAAGTTTGATATGTATGAGGAGGCGGGGGTATTGGAATACTGGGTTGTGACTCCCGATGAAAATTATATTACACTGTACACATTAGCCGAAGGCCGCTACATTTCATCCCGCCCCCTGCTTGCGGGCGACACTTTAACAACACCCGTTCTTCCTGGTTTTTCTTTGGATGTCGCAGCTTTTTTTGACAGGAAATACTGAGAGCAGAAGAATGTCGCTCTTCTCTCAGTTGCAACCGCTCCCCCAAACGTGAACGCTATAGTAGAAATCTTGAACCGGTTTATGGAGAGTTTGAGAAGTTATTATTGTAGTTTTCGGAAGTAAATACTTCCTGAATTGGTAGGTTTAAGGACATCCTTAGACCAGTGGGTAGTTACTATTGTAATTTTACATTTACGAGCGATACAATTGCCCTGCCGTGGCCTCCTCGTAATAAGCGAGGAGAGGAGGATGCCCTACCCATTATAAGTACTCTATCTGTACTTGTTTGACCTTCATACTACTCATAAGCAATAATTAGCTTTTTAGTTAGAACCTGGTTGTCCGAAATGATTTTTACAAAATATAAACCAGCGTATATCTGTTCCGAGGAAAATGTAAATTCATTTTCAAAATCATTGATTCGCTCTCTAACAAATTGTTTTTGTATCAATCTCCCGGAAATGTCATAAAATTCAAATGTTGCATTCGTTAACATTTGAATTTGGCTCTTTATTCGAAATTTATGCGCGCTGGGATTTGGAAAAATATTTACTTCTTCCTCTAGCTTGTACAAATCAGAAAAACCGACATTCGTTTTTATTGAATATAATTCTTCCCCAATACCTACATCATAAAACATGCCGAAGTATAATGTTGAATCAACTAATGTCAGTAAACTCTGATATTCGCATGCTAAGTTGTTATCTATATTGCTGTTTGCGGATGGATTTTGTATCAGGTTTGTCCCGGAATTGGTGCCATCAGAAACCCATAAATTAACCCGGTTAGTGATACTATCCCATGAGTTGAAAAAAAGGTGGCCGTTTGCGGTCATCACGCTTTTGGGATAAACATTTGAATAGGTTAAGGGGTTTGAAATATTCTTTAATAACTTCGTTCCCGCTGGAGTACCATCGCTAACCCACAGCTGATTTTGATATGGAGATGTCCCTGAGCAAGAAAAGAAAATTTGACTGCCTAAAGTACTCAAAAATATATTTTTATCCTGCCAGAAATCCGAACTGCAATTAGTGTATATTGGATCAATTATAGGATAAGTGCCTGCCCGTGTTCCGTCGGTAACCCAGACGCCTTCGTTGAAATAATAGGGTGGGGTGTACGACTCTCCAGAAAAATACATTTTTCCGCCAAAGGAGACGTAGTCAACTCGACCAATGAGGCTATCGTTAAGCGATAACGTACCAGCAACAGTTCCATCTGTTACAGTAAAAATCGTGTGAAGGTCACCTCCCGGGACGTCATGCAAATGCTCCGTATAAAACACTTTATTATTTAAAACAATAATGCGTTCGATGAAAGACGGGTCAGCCCCTCCATCTATATCTTCAATTATATGCGTTCCAGATATTGTGGTGTCTGAAACCCACATTTCTATACCCGTAGAATTATCAAAAGCCGGAAAAAACAACTTTCCATTACACACAACCATTTCGCCGGTCATACTAGCTCCTGCTGAAATTGTTCCTAAGTCAATTAGCATTCTCGTACCAGCTGTTGTTCCATCGCTCGTCCACAGTTGAGGGCCATGAACACTGTCATCCGCACAGAAATATAATTTTCCATTCAATACTACGGGGCCATTGAAAGTACTAGAGGGACTCGTAATGCCGTTTCCAACGCCAAGCCAAATGTCTTTTAATATTACTGTACCGGATGGCGTGCCATCGGTCATGAAAATCTCTAGACCCAACAAACTATCCCATGCTACAAAATAGCATTTACTTCCCATCTCGACAAAACCATATAGTCCGGCTCCAACACCCCAATGTGCGAAATCTTTGAGCATAGTAGTTCCTCCAGGGTGCCCGTCGGTTATCCATAGCTGCGATGCCTGCCTCAAAGCAATCGGATCTTGCGAAGTATCGGCAGCAAAAAGCAGTTTATGCTGGAAAGCAAAACAATTTCCGAAAAGTGTATGATGGCTACCGGGTGACAAGTCTTTTACAAGTAGTGGCGTTTGTGCGTTCAGCACCAAACTGAAAAAAACAATTACAAAAAGGATATTTTTCATAGCAAAATATATAATTAAAAATAAATATATTTTAAGAAATAACTATCTTGGCTAATTGGTGAAGTTAGTGAAAAAACTATTTGCCAAACTATCTTTCCGGTAATATCATTATGGTCTTCGTAAAAAAACTTTGGGTATCATATTGTCACCCCCCTTCGGGGTTCCACTAGTCCAAGCGTCCCGCTTGGTCTTTACATTGGCAAGCGTCCGCTTGCGAAA
>CANCOG010000537.1 GCA_947379685.1 Flavipsychrobacter stenotrophus
GAAGCAAAGCAACTGTTCAATTTAGGGTTTACCGTTGAGGTGGCTGAACCCGAACACATTGAACTGGCATTAAAGTATGGTGCAGATGCTATCTGGATAGGAGCCCGGACAACAGTAAATCCCTTCCAGGTGCAAAGGCTGGCAGACGCAATAACGGGGACGAACATTCCTGTATTGGTAAAAAACCCGGTTAATCCGGATGTAGAACTCTGGCTGGGCGCGATAGAACGTTTTGAAAAGACTGGTATTCAAGATGTTGCTGCAATACACCGCGGGTTTTCGGGTTACAGCTCTGTGGCTGGTTACCGAAACCAACCCAACTGGCCTATACCTATAGAATTGAAAAGACGCAGGCCGGAACTGGCTATTATTTGCGATCCCAGTCATATAACGGGAAAACGGAGCCGTATAGCTGCAGTTGCCCAAAAGGCAATGGACATGCGATTTGATGGCCTGATGATAGAAACCCATCCGCATCCGGATGAAGCCTGGACCGACGCCAAGCAGCAGGTGACACCTGCTCAGCTGCAGGAAATTTTAGAACACCTTATTATAAGGAGGGAATATACCGAGGACATGAGCACGCAAGTGCAACTGGAACACCTGCGACAGCTGATGGACAGCGTTGATGCTGAAATTATTGACCTGATAGCCCGCCGGATGGAACTCAGCGGTAAAATAGGCGAGGTTAAGAAAAACGGCAATATGACTGCCTACCAACCGGCCAGATGGCGGGAGATTGTAGCGACAACAAGTGAACGGGCAGAAAGCCAGCAGCTTTCAAAAGACTTTATTGTTCATGTATATGAAACGATACATCATGAGAGCATTCGCCGGCAATTGGAGATATTGGGCAACCCACAAGTGGAACAGGCTGGTTTAAGGAACGGTAGTGAGGAGTGAAACAGCTATTTACAATTTCGGAAGGAAATCCTTCCTGAAATCGGGGACGAAGGAAATCCTTCAATCAGGGTGGAGCAAATAATATACGACAAAGTGTATAACGAACGATGACTAAACAAATAAAAAGGTAAATTTACCCCGATAAACATTTTCACTTTTGGCACTTAAGCACCACGTAGACCATAAAATACGGTTCGACCAGCAGGTTGACAATTCATTATCATATGTATTGCCCTTCATTGAGCACACCAAGCCAATTGGCGCGGGGGTTAATGTGTTGGAAATAGGCACTGCCGAGGGCGGTGTACTTTTACCTTTCCTGCAACGGGGCTGTTATTGTGTAGGTGTGGACCTCAACCCCGACCGGATTGACCTTGCCAATGAGTTTCTTGCAAAGGAAGTTGCGACAGGAAAACTACAGTTCCGGTTGCAGAATATATATGAAGACGCATTCTTAAAGGAGTTCAAGGGCTTTTTTGACGTTGTGATACTCAAGGATGTTATTGAGCACGTTCCTGAACAGGAAAAATTCATTCCTTATCTGAAAAACTTTTTGAAACCAGGCGGGCAAATATTTTTTGGCTTCCCACCGTGGTATATGCCATTTGGCGGGCATCAGCAGGTGTGCCGCAAAAAATGGGCAAGTGTACTCCCTTACTATCATATATTACCACGCTTCCTCTATAAGGGTATTTTGAAATTAGCCGGTGAGGACGGACCAGTGATAAGGGAATTGATGGAAATTAAGGATACACAGATAACTATGGAGCGTTTCGAGCGGATAGCGAAGAAAAGCGGGTATAAGATCCTCAACAAACAACCATATCTTATTAATCCTATTTATAAATATAAATTCGGGCTGCAACCCAGGAAACAACTGGCACCGCTGATGTGGATTCCTTATTTCAGGGATTTTGTGACAACTTGTGCGTATTATACGATTGGGTAGGACCTCTTTCCCCCTTCCGACAGCCATAGGAACGCTCAAAAGGGTAGATATTTTTAATCCTGCTGTGAAACATACAAGGCGAACACGGCGAAGAAAAAGAAAACGAAATGACACCAGCCATTAAGAACATCGGGAGATTAGTTATAATTGCAATGGGCATTTACTCTCTTTTTTTCGGGAGCCATAAAGCAATCTTTTTAAAAATATACCCTTGGGTTGCAATAATATTCTTATTGGTGGTTGCCTCATTTCTTTTGTCCGTTATGAGACAAAAAAGAAAAGGAACACCGTAAGGAACGATGACGAAAACGCCCTGTCTTCGGTTCATAACAACTTATTTGATAGGTGCGTGCAAATGGGTATAGCTACCTAAATTTGTTATAAAGTATTGTTTATTAATAGACTATCCGAAATTTTGACATTGGGTGACTTCGCCCTTTCCTAAATCTGCAAATTCTTATGCAGTTTGCGGCCGCATCAATGCAATTGTCATAAATTTAATGGTGCAAATTGAAATGCTCCCTTTGTGAGGATTGTGGAAATCGCCTGTGACCGGGCAAGATATACAGCTCGGGGTTGCATATGTCGGGGAAAATGCAGATTTTTACGATAGAACAATTCAAGTACGTTTTTATAACACCGAAAAAAGAATGTGATGAACATAAAACTCAGCATTTTGCCGCTGGCTGTTGTTGCCAGTATTATAAGCGTTAGCACCGTAAACAGCCAAACTGCAAAAACAAAGCCCGGAGCAGCTCCTGCAGCGGCACCAGCGACAACTCCTGCTGCGCCAGCCAAAAAAACCAGCGGCGGTGCTACTAGCGGCAAGGACATTGAAGGACGCTGGAAAATTGATCATATAGATGTTAAGATGGTGACACCTGAAGGTGAAGAAAGCAAGAACACCATGCCAGGGAACGAGAATGATTATTTTGACATGAGCAATGGTGTAATGACGAGCCATGTAATGGAGCAGGAGGACAAGGTGCCTTATTCGATAGTTGGCAAGAACATCATCTCCAAATCAGAGGAGAAGACCGATACCATTTGTATTCTGAGCCTTACGAAGGAAAAATGTGTTCTTTTCAAAAAGGAAGAAACACCGGAAGGAAACGGCGAATTTACAATTACGATGAAACGATAAGAATTTATGATTACCTACCGGCCGATATCGTTCCAGATATCCCAGCTGGCATTGGCCTGGATGTGCAACATTTCCAGGCCATTTTTTATGGTGGCACCTTGGGCAAGTCCGAGGGACAGAAATTTCGTTTCGAGGGGGTTGTACACGAGATCGTATAGCAAGTTACTGCTGTCCAGTGCATTGTATGGTATTGTTGGGCATGAGTCGACATTGGGAAACATACCCAATGGTGTTGTATTGATGATGTGTTTGTGGGATGCAATGAGCTCGGGTGTAACTTCCTCGTATTGTATTGCATCGATGGTATGCGATCTGGAAACACTCAAAAAGGGAATGCCTAACTTCGTGAGCACATATTTTACCGCCCGCGCAGCCCCACCTGTCCCCAGGATCAGTGCGCTGGTATGGAAGGGTTTCAGTAGCGGTGTAAGGCTGCGTTCAAACCCAATTATATCGGTATTATAGCCGATGGATTTGCCCCCTTGAAAGGCGATGCAATTTACTGCTCCTACTTTTTCTGCTTCTTCGTCCAGTTTGTCTAGGTAAGGGATAATGGCTTCTTTGTAGGGTATGGTTACGTTAAGCCCATATAGCTGCGGATTAGCCGCGAGCAAGGATGGGAATTCGGTAAGCGAGGATATAGGAAACGTTCTGTAATCAGCATCAATGCCTTCGGCAGTGAATTTTTGCTGGAAAAAACCAGGGGAAAATGAATGACTTAAAGGGTAGCCTATGAGTCCGTAGAGTTGCTGCATGGTGTACAAAGTAAGTAAAGAAAAAGGAGTAGCACGACATTCAGGTTTAGAAAACGCAGATCGGGCAAACGCCAGGGGTTTCGGGGATTGTTGTGTGTCTTACCTGGCCCTGGCATAACGGATGAGTGTGGTAACGGTTACAAACGCCCTGACGTGGCAGCCTGTCCCGCAGAAAAAAAGGGACAGGCTGTTACAAAAGGAGGAC
>CANCOG010000538.1 GCA_947379685.1 Flavipsychrobacter stenotrophus
CTGAACAATAACCTTGTTCCGATATGGATATCAGAATACGTCCTGGCCGGTTATGGTACTGGCGCAATAATGGGCGTTCCATCAGGCGATGAACGCGACCACCGTTTTGCAAAGCACTTCAATATACCTATCACCAATATCTTCGGCGACCTGTATACAGGCGAAGACGCCTATTCCGATAAAGTGGGCACTATACAGAACAGCGGTTTTATAAGCGGAATGACTATTGCAGATGCCGCAGCTACGGTAATTGACACACTCGAAAAACTGGAAAAGGGAACCCGCAAAGTTAATTATCGCCTGCGCGATGCAGGTTTCAGCCGCCAGCGCTACTGGGGCGAGCCATTCCCGATAGCTTATATCAATGACATACCCTACGGCACCGATGAAGATCCCATAGCCAGCAACCCTGCCCTGAACAAGCTTCCGGTAGAACTGCCCATGGTAGAAAACTACAAACCCGGGCCGGAAGGACAGGGGCCGCTGGCGAATATTTCTGAGTGGGTTAACGTAGTCGCCTCACCCCCAGCCCCTCTCCACAAGTGGAGAGGGGAGCATTCTTCTGACGCTATCGCGTCAGGGGAGGGGCATGCTTCGCATGAAGGGGGCACCAGTGATTTGAAAGAACACAAAGCACTCGCCGATCGGGCAAGTTATGTTCCTAAATACGGTATAAAAACGCCACATCCTTTTGAAATAGCCAGAGGTAACAGAAAAAATGCAACCAATGCCGAGGAGGTGCTTTGGGGTAGGCTTCGATCCACCAAAACTGGAGAGAAGTTCAGAAGACAACATCCGGTCGATGCCTACTTTGCCGATTTTATTTGTCTGCAAAGGGCGTTAATTATTGAACTTGACGGTGACTACCACAACGGCCCCCAGCAACAGGTTTTAGACAATGAGCGGACCAAAACGCTTGAGGATATTGGTTTTAAAGTCCTCAGGTTCACCAACGATGAGGTACTGCACAAAATTGAGTTTGTAATTGAAAAAATCAAATCTGAACTTTCTTCCAGACCAAAACTCATGCCGGAACCATCAGGATACAGAGTTTCAGAAGTCGATCCGGAAAATCAATTCAACAAGTCAATTTTGTTTGAGGGTAAATCTGAAGATTTGCAACAAACCGGGTCTGAATATCATGTCACCCCTTCTCCATTTATGGAGAAGGGGCCGGGGGTTGAGGCGCACCGCGAAACCAACACTATGCCAGGTTATGCCGGCAGCAGCTGGTACTTCCTCCGCTACATGGATCCGCACAACGACAATGAATTTGCCAGCAGAAAGGCAACCGATTACTGGCGGCAGGTCGATCTTTACATCGGCGGCACCGAGCACGCCGTAGGCCACCTGCTCTACTCCCGTATGTGGACCAAAGCCCTGTGTGACCTTGGTTTCATAGGCTTTGACGAACCATTCCGGAAATTGCTCAATCAGGGGATGATAACAGGGAACTCCCGATTTGTGTACATTATTCATACACATGCACAATCTCCTGAAGAAGATACAGGGGCTCCCTATCTGATTTTTGTTTCGAAAAACATTGTTGACATTGTTAGTGACAAGAACCACGAACAAAATGAACAGGTATCTAAAGAATTTCAAATCGTAATGGACCGAATAAAACCGCCAAATTCTGTTTTTTCATTAAACTTCCATCGCGTCCACGTCCACGTAAAGTATGTCGACGGAATTTTATTGGATACTCTTACGTTCCTTCACGAGAAGAATGATAACGTTCCCAATCCCCCGTCGTACTTTATTCTTGATGACCTTTCAGTAGAATCCCGTGGAGAACAAAGCCCAACGGGAAAATACATCTGTGGAGCCGAAGTAGAAAAAATGTCCAAATCAAAATACAATGTGGTTAACCCCGATGACATTGTAGCTCAATATGGTGCAGATACTTTCAGGATGTATGAAATGTTTCTTGGCCCAATTGAAATGAGCAAGCCATGGGACACCAAGGGTATCGAAGGAGTCCATCGCTTCCTGAAAAAAATGTGGCGTTTGTATGCCGATGATCAGAAAGGCTGGATAGTAACAGACGAAGCCGCAAACGATACAGAGTTGCGCCTGCTGCACAAGACCATTAAAAAGATTAGCGAAGATATTGAGCGGTTTTCTTTCAATACCTCAGTCAGCCAGTTCATGATCACCGTAAACGAACTTAGCACACTCGGTTGCCACAAGCGCGCCATACTGGAGCCACTGGTAATCATGATATGCCCGTTCGCGCCACATATTGCCGAAGAATTATGGCACAAACTAGGCCACACAGATAGCGTAGTCGCGGCACAGTTCCCTGCTTTCGAAGAGAAGTACGTAACAGAAAACACCAAGAACTACCCTGTAGCCGTAAACGGCAAACCCCGTGCAGAAATGGAGTTTCCCCTCGATGCCGAAAAAGCCGAAGTGGAAAAAGCCGTCCTCGCCAACGAAATCATCCAAAAGTGGCTCGAAGGCAAGGCCCCCAAAAACTTCATCTACGTAAAGGGTAAAATGATCAACGTAGTAATCTAAGATTTAAATGGCCTGTAAGGCCAAAATTCATAAGGGGCTGTCTCAAAAGGGACAGCTCCTTTATATTTTATCTGATATAACGCCTGGCGCGAGTTTGAGGCGTTGCCTTGAGCGGTTGCCAACTCGTGTCTAGCTAGTTTAGCCAGTTTGTAAACTGGCTAAATCATCAAACCCAAATGCAAAAAAGACCAACGAATTTTACTTTTTCATCAGCCCCAAATTAGGATCGGCATCTCTCGCTTTTCGCGGCATATGTTTTGTTTTCCAAACATGATCTATCGATAAAATGATGACGAATCATGTCACCCTTCAGGGACGGGGTCGTTCGGGCGGATGACATTTTTCCTTCTGGTGCTTCACTTTATTTGCCATTGAAAGGGCGCAATACAATTCCCTCTTCCTTACATCAAACACTTGCCAATAGTCTACAAAGATCTATCCCAGCAGTAGAAATAAATGTAATTGGGCCTGCTGAAAAAGTCACCGAACTAACCCCCAAACCCCGAATGGGGTTTAATAATAATAGCCGAGGGTGTAAACCCTCGGTGCAACGTTGAACAGCACCTACCCCGGAGGGGTAGAACTTAGTTTAGATGTGTAGTTTTCAAGCTTAGTCATCAAGGTCCTTACATCGGGAAAGTAGAATTCAAACTCAAACCCCAAAATGGCCAACTGTTTTTCCTTTTTCAGCAGACCCTTATTACAACCGAATTTTCTAATTGAAACAGCTGAGTAGGTTCGCGGCTGTTATTCCAGTAATACCTATCCAACAATTTGTTCCCCCTGTTTCCATGTTATTGGTATTTTAAAAGTGGCAGCATGTGCAATTAATAATACTACAATGCTACATTTCTTACCTTTGCCGTCCAAATTGAACATATGGGCAAAATAGCCATTAATATAGCCACAGGCAGTCTGCTGAAAGAAGATATAATTGTAGGGATTGACCTGGGGACCACCAATAGTTTAATAGCCATAGTAAAAAGTGATACCCACCAACCTATTGCATTGCGGGAGATCGACGGACTTACACTTGTGCCATCCATCGTGCATTTCGACACGTTCGGGAATGTGACGGTGGGAAATCCCGCCAGGGAATTACTGGTGAAGGAACCTGAAAGAACCATTTACAGCGCCAAGCGCCTGATGGGTAAGGCCTATAAGGATGTCAGTGACGATGCCGGCTTTTTTGCTTACAATATTATCGATGATGGTACCGATGCCCTGGTAAAGGTGCAGGTGGGTGATAAGTTCTACTCACCAATCGAGCTTTCTTCCTATATACTGAAGGAGTTGAAAAAGCGCGCTGAGCACATACTAAAGACAACTGTCTCGAAGGCAGTAATAACGGTTCCTGCCTATTTTAATGATGCACAAAGGCAGGCTACGCGCGATGCAGGCAGGCTGGCGGGGCTCGATGTGTTGCGTAT
>CANCOG010000539.1 GCA_947379685.1 Flavipsychrobacter stenotrophus
GGCTTTATTGTGGAGAAGAAAGTTTCTGCAGGAGCCTATATCCGTCCCGATATGGCTGATAACCTGTTTACTATATCTGATCTCAAAAATGTTTGGATCTACGCAAATGTTTATGAGGCAGATATTTCGCGCATCAGTGAGGGAAATGAGGTTAAGGTTATTCCGGTTGCATATCCCGATAAAGTGTTTAGCGGTAAAATAGACAAAGTGAGCCAGGTCCTTGATCCTCAAAGTAAGGCGATGCGTGTACGTATTAACCTGGAGAATAAAGACATGTTGCTCAAGCCGGAAATGTTTGCTAGGGTTGTGGTCGACAATAAAGGTGGCTCCAATTTGATCTGTTGTTCCAGCAAAGCCCTGCTGTCACAAGACAATAAGAACTATGTTGTTGTCTATAATGGGAAGAATGATATTAAAATCGCTGAGGTCGAAATTATCAAGACAGTTGGTGATAAGACCTACGTGCGTGCAGGAATTAAGCCGGGTGATGTGCTTATAGTAAAGCACCAGTTGTTTATTTTTAATCAACTGTCGAATGAGTAGGCGCGAAGCCACTTCCTTGTTACTGCTCAATCCTAAAAGGCCAGCGAATTGCAACATTCTGTTGTAAATAATTCTCTTATAAAACCAACACTTAATGAATAAGTTCATAAAAAGCATTATCCATTTTTCGCTTCGCCACAGGTACCTAGTGTTTTTTCTTACAGGTGTACTGGCTGTAATTGGTTTTATCAGCTACAAAAACACGCCGATTGAAACGTTTCCCGACGTTACCAATACGCAGATCATCATCATCGCCCAATGGCCTGGGCGCAGCGCTGAGGAAGTAGAGAAGTTTGTATCTATTCCACTGGAAACAACGCTGAATTCAGTGCAAAGTAAAACCAGCCTTCGTTCTACTTCATCGTTCGGGTTGAGTTATATACGTATTATTTTTGATGATAATGTGGACGATGCTTTTGCGCGTCAGCAGGTGCTTAGCCGATTAAGCAATGCCGATTTGCCTGATGGAGTAAAACCCGAAGTGGAGCCACCTTACGGCCCTACCGGGGAGATTTACAGGTATACTTTGCATAGTAATACCAAGAGCATTAAAGAGCTTACCGCCATACAAGACTGGGTACTTGACAGACAGTTCAAGTCGGTGCCCGGTGTTGCCGACGTAAATAGTTTTGGTGGAGAGGAAAAGATATATGAAATAAGTGTAAACCCAGACCTGCTCATCAAGTACAGTCTTACGTCGCTTGATGTATATAACGCGGTGACCAAGAGTAATATTAATGTTGGTGGCGATGTGCTGGAGAGCAATGGGCAAGCATATGTGGTGAGGGGTATTGGTATATTAAACGACATTAGCGAGGTTGAAGATATTATTATTACCAAGATTGGCGATGTGCCTATATTGGTGAAGCAGGTAGCCCAGGTAAAGGTAGCTGGTAAACCGAGGTTGGGCTGGGTGAGCCGTGATGACGAAAATGATGTTATTGAAGGGATAATAGTGATGCGAAAAGGTGAAAATCCTGCTGAAGTACTTTCCCGTATTCAGGATAAGGTCAAGGACCTCAATGAAAATGTGTTGCCCAAGGGTGTCAAGATCAATACGTTCTACGACAGAACAGTGTTGATGGAATATGCCACCCATACGGTGATGCACAACCTTATTGAAGGTATTATTCTGGTAACGTTGATCGTGCTGATTTTCATGGCTGACTGGCGCACTACGCTTACTGTTGCCATTATTGTACCCCTTGCACTTTTGTTTGCCTTCATGCTGATGCGCTTAAAGGGCATGTCGGCTAACCTGCTGAGTATGGGGGCGGTAGATTTTGGTATCATCATTGACGGTGCAGTAGTGATGGTGGAGGGGATTTTTGTTGCCCTTGATCATCGAGCCAGGGAAGTGGGGATGGAGAAATTTAATAAGCTCGCCAAACTCGGATTGTTTAAAACAGTTGGTACCGAAATGGGTAAGGCTATCTTCTTCTCAAAAGTAATTATCCTCACCTGCCTGATACCCATTTTCGCCTTTCAGAAGGTTGAAGGAAAAATGTTCTCGCCTCTGGCTTACACACTTGGTTTTGCATTAATTGGAGCGCTTATCTATACGCTCACTTTCGTTCCAGCTTTATCAAGTGTACTGCTTAAGAAGAACGTAAAAGAGAAACACAACGTTGTGGTATTGTTTTTCGAGAAGTATATTATGAAGGGCTTCAGATGGGTGTATAATCACCAGAAACTAAGTCTCATTACGGCCATTGTTTTTATGTTGCTTACGTTCTTTTCTGTGAAATTTTTAGGTACCGAGTTTTTGCCTGAACTTAATGAAGGTGCACTATGGGTTGAAAGCGAATTGCCCATGAGTATTAGTTTGCCGGAGGCTAAACTTACCAGCGATAAAATGATGCAGATGATTCGTCGTTTCCCTGAAGTTAAACAGACATTATCGCAGATTGGCCGAACTAACGATGGCACCGACCCGAAGGGTTTTTTCAATGTACAGATCCAGGTTGACCTCAGGCCAAAAGTAGAATGGCGAAAAGGCATTTCAGAAGATATGCTGATTGACAGCATGGATGAGCAATTGAAAAAGATACCGGGTTGTGTATTTAATTATTCCCAGCCTATTCGCGATAATGTTGAAGAAGCTGTTGCAGGAGTCAATGCTGCACTTGCTGTAAAAATCTTCGGGCCGGATTTCAATGTACTGGATTCAACAGCCAGAGTAATAAAAAATGTACTTAATAAGGTGAAAGGTGTTGATGATTTAGGTATCCTGCGCAACCTGGGTCAACCGGAATTCAGAATTGAGCTGGACCAAAAAAAGATGGCCATGTATGGCGTGAACATCGCTGATGCGAATGCGGTAATTGAAATGGCGCTGGGCGGAAAGGCAGCAACGGAACTTTATGAAGGAGAGCGTAAGTTTGATGTGCGGATAAGGTACGACAAGGATTTCAGGAATACAGAAAACAAAATTGCACAACTCCGGGTGCCTACACAGGATAATGCAAGGATTCCTATTAGTGAAATTGCTACAATTCGTAAGATTACTGGTCCCGCCTTTATTTTCAGAGACAATAACCTGCGCCATATCGCAGTAAAGTTCTCTAACCGTGGCCGTGACCTGGGAAGTACTATCGCAGAAGCGCAGCAGAAAGTAAATGCTGCATTGAAATTGCCAAAGGGTTATTCGATGACTTGGAATGGCGAGTTTGAGAACCAGGTAAGGGCATCAAATACCCTTAATAGGGTAGTGCCGCTTTGCCTTCTGGCCATCTTCCTTATCCTGTTCATTACTTATGGCAATGTAAAGGACGCCGTGCTTACAATCATGAATGTGCCCTTTGCGCTGATTGGTGGAATTCTGGCGCTGCATATCACACACATTAACTTTAGTATCAGTGCAGGTATTGGTTTTATTGCATTGTTCGGAGTCTGCATACAGAATGGAGTAATCCTTATCAGCGTATTCCGGAAAAACCTGAATGATAAAATGAACATGAATCAGGCGATAGAGCAGGGCGTTAATTCAAGGATACGCCCGGTGGTGATGACTGCCCTTATGGCGGCAATTGGATTATTACCAGCCGCAATGAGCACCGGTATAGGTTCAGAAACTCAGAAACCACTGGCTATTGTTGTTATTGGAGGACTTATCACTTCAACTATACTTACGCTACTTATTTTACCGGTGATTTACGCAATGGTTTATAATCTCATGCATAAAAGAGAAAACAGGCGTCTCCTTAGGAAAATGGGCGTGATCAGTAACACGGGCAGCGAACAGAAATAGTTTATTTCTTATATTGTGTAACCAGCCGGAACTACTTTTTTCGGCTGGTTTTTTTGTTGGAGGATTGGCAGTTGAAAGTGGCTCTATTTTTTTAGAATATCCCTTATCGCGGCAGTTATTTCGGGGTATCTAAAGGCAAAGCCCAAATCCTG
>CANCOG010000540.1 GCA_947379685.1 Flavipsychrobacter stenotrophus
CCTCCCTTCCCGCGCAAAGAAAATCTAACAGCTTTCCAGACCAAAGGCATAATTATAGGCGCAACGATAAATTCGGTAGCAAATCCTGTCAACAGGGCCTCTCCCGGTCCAGCTGTTTTATTATACCCTTGACGATAAGCGTCGGGATCTAATTGTCCGGCTGCTACCTGCTGTCTTGCCTGTGCAATTTCATTTTTGTCGCCAGCGGTCCGTCTTTAGCTACGAGGGAAGAAAAGCCTGGAAGACTTCCATATTGCAAAATAGCAATTAGTGTTTCACGGATATAAATGCGGGCATTTAAGTCCTCCAGCTTTTCACCACCCCATCGAACTTGAAAATCCTCCTCCTCCAATGGTGGTTTAAAAGGAATATTTGGATCAAGGAATTCTAAAGGGTTAAGAAAAGGCATGTCATTCCTATTCCAATTGCTTTGGTTGGGTGGCACATCAAGATTATATAGCCAAACATCACCAACTATTTGCTCTTCTTTTAGTAAATATGCATAGGCAACTGATTCATTACTCTCAATGATCACGGAAAAATCTTTGTCCTTCTCAAGAAAATATTGTTCAAAAAAATTCTTCATATTATTTATCTGGTGCCGTAATTATACCTATTTCCATACGCTTTCCTACTCGTTTTTTAAAGGAATGAACCCTGCCGACCATATACTTACCCGACTAAAATACAAAAGCCCTCAAACCAATGGCAGGAAATCTTCCTTTATAATATTTATACGAGTCTGAAGCATATCTGCATATTCCTTGGTAGCTGGTGCATTGACAGGGTAGCAGTCATCCACCGATTTCCCGTTATTCACACAATCAACCCATTCCTCCATAAGATAACAGTAAAAGTCAAGTGCTTCCTTTGCGGACGGGTAGCCAACAAAATCTAAATATGCTGGAGGAATGTCCCCAACAATAACCCAGATTTTATCATCCGCGCCGCTATTGTTTGCGGGCTCAATTTCGAAAAAGAAAACGCACAAAATTTTTCCAAATCCATATGCAAGCCAACCATTAACGATTTCTTTGCACCATTTAAAGGATTTTAGATAGTTTTTAGCTAAAACCGATTGTTGAAATACTTCTTCGTTATGTTCCAAGTCTGAATGTGATATTTCATTTATTTGTGTCATTTTCGTTATTTGTTTCATTTGAATTTTTAGCTTTTTCTTTAGCCTTCTTTTTATCCCAATATTCTCGTCTCCACCTACTGTAATCTCCATTGTCCTTATGCATTTGATGGTGCTCGTTTGCCGGCATTGGCTCTATGTTCCCTACATCATCGGTCCCGTTATCCTGTCGAGCTTTCTTATGACTCACCGTTTGTGGCTTGTTGGGATTGTCCGGCTCTTTTGGCCATTCTTGATTATTAGCTTCCGACCATTTTTTGCGTAGTTTTGATGTCGACTCGCGCTTATTCGTTTCTCCGCTCTCGGTAGTCGGTTCACTTTTTAATGTACCTTTTTTTTCGCCCAACATGTTTCTGATAGCGTTGGTAGACGTCCAGGTTCCGTGTGCTACCATTGCTCCCCCTGCTACTGTGGCTGTCAAAGAGAGCCCCGCCGTTTCAGGCGCAGCAGCAACTCCACCAGCTCCAATACCGCCGCCGCCAACTGCCTCAGAGCTCCCACCCAATAACGATGTTACATTTCCGTTTGCCTGTCCTTCCTGAAAATCCCTATAACTAACAGGGTTGGTAGTAGAATAACTACTACTATAATTTGTGCCGAGGTAATTATCGGCTACGGCATACATAAAACCTTTAACGCCGTCCCACCAAGTCTTCCCGTCGGCATCAAAATTACGGATTGGATTGTTAGCGGCATAATTATAAGGGCTTTCCAATTCATGATTTTCTGCCAGTTCATCAACGCCATTCCACCTCCCCAACTGAGGATCCTGCATCCTCGCCCCGTAGTCTTCCAGCTCCAGGCTACTAGTGACACCAACGGCTGGTGTAAATTCGTGGTGCTGCAGTTCCTTGGTAGTAAATTTATAATTGTTTACTTCGCCGGGGTAGGTGCTTGCCGTTTCTATATTTAACCCGAAGGGGTAGTAGTGGTTCTCTTCCAGCACATTGCCGCGGTAGATGGTAAAGGCTACGGCATCCATCCAAACGTGCCGGGAAGCCAGAGAGCTGATATAGGCCATGGCATACCCCGCCTGGTCAATATTGATATCGCCGTCTGATGCGACTTCATTCCAGGTGCCTGGGCCACCATTTATTTGTATGGAGCGGCATTTCTCGGGTATTATTTTCATGTGGTCGTCGTAGACCACATAGTTGAGAAATGCTGCAGGTTTTGTTGAATCGAAGCCATTTCCTTCCAATATATTGTTGAAAACATTAACGAGATTAGGGTCATTAAATGCATTTTGCCAAATGAGGTTAGCTCCAGATAACTCACCCCCAACACCTCCGGAACCTGCGCCGCTTAGGTTGTTGATCAAAGATGAAAGAATATTGTCGGCATTTCCGGTAACTGAGTCACAGCCTTCCTCGAAATAGCTCTGTGCTGATACTGAAAAGCGATCACCGGGCATCACCCGCAGCATAATTGCATCACCCACGGCTTTATCGGGGTCAGTTCCGTCCAGCAATGCGGCTTTCGCATCTGTCTGGTTAATTGACGCAGGTTTATCTGCTCTAAGGGCTGACAGCCCGTTGAAAACACTTTCTTCCAATTCCGCATTAATAATTTCATGACTCGCAAGGTATATAGCCGCGGTAGGGTCGCCGAGCACCGATCCACCGGTCCAGGTACCGCCGCCCAGCCCTGAGCCCCCAGTTCCGCCAAGGTGGCGGGTTATCACAGGTTCACCACTTTCCGGAGCAGCAGTAACCACACTTCTTACATTCTGGAGATGATCTTTAATAAAGTAGTCATAAACGAAATTCAATGCACCTGAAGAGTTTATGACAGGGCGGCTTCGACCTTCTTCGTGGTTGATATTATGCAGTACATAATTGTTGTATTGCAATGGCCCTAAATAGTCTGTTATTGTTGTTGCGTCATAAGGAATATGCTCAAAACAAAGCTTTTGAAGTTTATTTCCTAGTGCGTCATATATGTATTTTACATCTCTCGGGTTTGAAGACGTATTAAGATCAAGGAAGTCTGGTTTATCCAGGTAGTTGTAATTAATCTGGTTAATCCCCTTATTATTATCTGCAGTCAAATTGCCATTAACATCATAGGTATAGTCATTCTGGCTATGCGCAGCGTCATCCTTAAAATCGGGGTTGGTGGTTGCAATTGTAGCATTATCTTTTACACCCTGCAGTTTATTGGTAAAATTAAAATATTTGTATTGCAGCAGATCCATTTGTACCGGGCCAGTATAGGCAGGCCCTATACCCATCTGGTTCATTGTCTGTATGTTGCCATTATTATCATATGTGACGCCGGACATGGTATAGTCCAGGCTGGAATTGTCCCAGATTGTTGGTGCGGCACCAACACAAGGTGGAATTCGTTCACTGAATGTTGCGTCTGTCACCCTGTTCAGGTCGTCGTAGAGATACGAATAACATTTTACCAGTGAATTCTGATATCCTTTCCAATATTCTGCCGAAATATTCCCATTGAATCTTGGCGTAACACCACCCAGCGGAGCCGTTGTGCAGGGGATTTCAGGTATAACTGGGTTTTCATAGGAAAGTTTCTCACAGAAAAAGATATTTGTAGCAGTTGTATTGTTGAAATAATTCTTATTGATGCCAGTTATCCAGTTGCGGATATTGTAGTCATAAAAATTATCTGCTACAGCCTGATTCTTGCTGGCGATTCTTCCCAATGCATCATAGGTAACGAGCTTTATTCGTTGAAACCCCAGGTCATTAATGTTCTCACTTACTAGTTGTAGATTGCCATTAAAATAATCAAAGT
>CANCOG010000541.1 GCA_947379685.1 Flavipsychrobacter stenotrophus
GGTATGTTCAACCTGGGCAATGCCCTTTACCAGACGAAGCACTATGATTCTTCACGCAAGGTGATGGCAACAACAGCAAATGCCATTAAAGATAAAGGCGGGAAAGCGGCAGCCAATTATAACATTGGTAACACCTACATGGCTCAGCGTAAATGGGAAGATGCTATTACTTCTTATAAGAATACACTCAGGAACAACCCTCAGGATGTTGATGCAAAATATAACCTGTCGTACGCCGAGCAAATGATGAAACAAGATCAGAAAGGCGGCGGAGGAAAAGACGACAAAAAGAATCAGGATAAAAAGGACCAGCAGAAAGATAAACAGCAACAGGACAAGGATAAAAAAGATAAAGACAATAAGGACAAGCAGGATAATAAGGACGGCGACAACAAGGACAAACAAGATAAGCCCGACGATAAAGACCAGAAGCCACAAGGCCAGCCCAGTAAGCTTTCTCAGCAACAGGCAGAACAATTGCTGAATGCTTTGCAACAGGAAGAAAAGAAGCTCCAGGATAAGTTGAAAAAGGAAAAGGGAGTTCCAGTGAAAATGGATAAAGACTGGTAAAAAAACACCAGAAGCTGAACGCTGAAAATCATAAATCAGGCGCAATAATTACATCTCATTTTAAGAGACCCTTCGTTGAGCGATCACCGCTAAACGAAGGGTTTATTTTTTTTAACCAACACTCCTGATTAGGTAGTTGTCGGCCTTCAATAAACACATTATTTTGGTACTTTGCTATGGGGCATTTTTGCCTTCAATTCGCACTTATCAACAGTTGTCAACAACTTATCAACATTTTTATGGAAGGAGTGAAAATATTTCTCCGAATATTTCCCCACTGAAAAATTTCTTTCTAATATTGTGTAGGGATTGTACTTACTAACCCATCCTTATAGAGTCCGGCAGCCACAACCTCGCCGGACTTTTTTTGTGCCCTGACATATAGGCTGGGTGCGGATCTCCTCAATTTTTCGCTCATGCACAAATACTATGTTTTCTACAAACCGTACCTTACTTTATGCCAGTTTTCACCCGAAGGTGATAAACTTACACTGGCACATTATCTGAAAGGAGTACCTAAAAATGTATATCCTGTCGGCCGGTTAGATTATGACAGCGAAGGGTTGCTTTTACTCACGGACGATACTGCATTGACCCATCAATTACTCACACCATCATTTGCACACAAGCGCACTTATCTTGTTCAGGTAGAAGGAACAATTACTGATGAGGCAATAATCCAATTACGACAGGGGGTGACCATTACAATTGATGGAAAACCCTATCGGACAAAAAAGGCTGAGGCCTCTATTTTCACAGAACCGCCCGTGTTACCAGAACGAAATCCCCCGGTAAGATTCAGGAAGACAGTTCCTGATTCCTGGATATCATTAACACTCACAGAAGGTAAGAACAGACAGGTAAGAAAAATGACAGCCGCAACCGGCTTTCCCACTCTTCGGTTGGTACGTTATTCTATTGGTGCGGTCACAATTGATGGGTTGGAGCCCGGGGCATTTAATGTGTTTGATAGTGAAATAAAGAAGAGGCTATTGATGAAGTGAATCTTTATTCCCGATATAAACTTGCAGCACCTTGATCGGGGTAGTAAAGGGGAATTTCATGGGAGAAAATGCGACAAGACAGGGCAAAGTAATTCTCTTATGACCACTCTATTTTTTATATTCGGGAAGATTCGAAATGAGGACGGAATTTTCGGGAAAGCTGGAGAAACTGAGGCTAAAGGCCTTTTTGGGGGAAGCAAACACCAACTGATTTGAGTGTAAAACCCTATCTAATTTCTGAATTTTAATTATTAATGGGCACTATTCAGTAAGTATAACTATTTTTGCAGCGTATATCAATTACTCTTATTCATGTTTAACCTAGTGTTATTTGGCCCTCCCGGCAGCGGCAAGGGCACCCAATCTGAAAATATTGTCAGTAATTACCAACTGCAGCATATCTCTACAGGAGATCTTTTGCGCGATGAGGTAGCACGACATACCCCGCTTGGTGTTGAAGCGCAAAAGTATATGGACCAGGGGATATTGGTGCCTGATGAAGTCGTTATTGGAATGATCAGCAGCAAAATAGATGAAACACCCGATGCCCGCGGATTTATTTTTGATGGTTTCCCACGCACCCGTGCTCAGGCTGAAGCGCTGGACAAATTGCTGGAATTCAAGAATACCAAAATAGACCTGGTACTGGCGCTCGATGTTTCTGAACAGGAACTCACCAAGCGCCTCATTGGCCGGGGGCTCACTTCGGGCCGCAGCGACGATACCGAAGAGGTGATCGTTAAGCGCATTAAAGAATACCGGTCAAAGACAGAACCGGTAGCCAGTTATTACGATTCGTATGGCAAATTGGAAACAGTACAGGGCAATCATTCGGTGGAAGATACCTTTAAGCTGTTATCTAAAAATATAAATAAGTACTTATTGCCCGTAGCATAGTGGAGAGAGGGAATTTTGTTGATCATATTCGGATATTCGTTCACTCCGGTAAAGGTGGTGCAGGAAGTGCACACTTTGCGCGTACCAAGTTTAACCCCCAGGCCGGCCCCGACGGAGGCAATGGCGGCCGTGGAGGTCATATAATACTAAGAGGCAG
Source organism: Flavipsychrobacter stenotrophus (assembly GCA_947379685.1). Taxonomy (GTDB): domain Bacteria; phylum Bacteroidota; class Bacteroidia; order Chitinophagales; family Chitinophagaceae; genus Flavipsychrobacter; species Flavipsychrobacter stenotropha_B. Next base: position 2,629 of record CANCOG010000541.1, read on the forward strand.
TCACCAGTTATGGACACTGCTGCACATGCGTTATTTTAAAAATGTACTGGCCAAAGACGGTGAGAATGGCAGCAAGAACAAATGTACTGGTCACGATGGTGCCGACATTATTCTTGAAGTGCCATTGGGCACTGTTGCCATAGACCAGGAAACCGGCGAAACAGAAGCTGAAATTCTGGAGGATGGGCAGGAAATTATTTGGATTCCTGGCGGTAGGGGAGGATTGGGCAATTATAACTTTGCCACATCTACCAACCAGGCTCCGGAATACGCCCAGCCGGGTGAAATGGGCCAGGAAGGCTGGAAGGCACTGGAACTGAAAATACTGGCTGATGTAGGTCTGGTAGGTTTCCCGAATGCGGGCAAATCCACATTGCTCTCAGTAGTAAGTGCAGCCAAGCCTAAAATTGCCAATTACGCATTTACAACTCTTACCCCGCAGTTGGGAATTGTATCCTACAAGGATAACCTGTCCTTTTGTATGGCCGATTTACCAGGTATTATTGAGGGTGCTGCTGAAGGCAAGGGTCTCGGGCACAGGTTCCTCAGGCACATTGAACGCAATTCGGTGTTACTTTTCGTAATTCCTGCAGATAGTCCCGACCACAATAGAGAGTTTGAGATATTGCTCAATGAGCTGGAACTCTACAACCCTGAACTATTGGATAAGGAGATCATCATTGCCATAAGCAAGAGCGATATGCTGGACGACGAGTTGAAGCAAGCGATTGCTGAGACACTGCCCGAGAACGTACCGCATTTGTTTATTTCTTCTCTTACTAACCAGGGTATTGGCGAACTCAAGGATAAGCTCTGGGATGCACTGACTTTCAAATAGATATCATGTTACTCTAACAATACAGCTAACGGAGCGGGTGAAACAATTTCACCCGCTTTTGTTGTAGCACGGACGTTGGATATGTACACTTTGTCACCTGAGGAGAGTTTACTAATAGCATCGGCAGCAGCTTCATTATTTGCAAAATCCGGGCCATGGATCTCATAGGTCTCTAGACGAATCGAACTCTCTTTCTTTATTTCCATTTCGAAGCTGGTGACCGTATAGCCCATACCGAAATCTGGGTCGAACGGAATTATAGTAATCCCTTTCTGCGATTTAAACCACCCAACATCCATTGCTTCGGCATGACTGTTGCCAATTCCGGTGTAGGGAGTTGGTACATCCTTCACTTTGATCCTTGTGATGGACATAGTGTTTATTATACCCTCACTACCCTTTGCATCAACATATGCAACAATCTCGTTGGGG
>CANCOG010000542.1 GCA_947379685.1 Flavipsychrobacter stenotrophus
GTGTGCCCCATGATGCTGTATATAATGTATTGGAGGTTACAGCGCCTGAATATAGGGCGGCTGCGCTCAGTGATGAAATATCTCCCACATAACCATAGATGCGGTCAGTTGGTGTACCTGCGCCGGAAATACCATAGGTGAATACGATCTTTACGCTGGTAATAGTGGCTGAGGCAGGAATGCCTGCGGCAGTCATATTAAACACAGCATAGCCGCGGTTGGCGGCGTTAGATACGGTCATTGCACCGCTTGTCTTGGTCGTTGTCGTCGTGTAGCCTGTAGATGAGGCATTTACCGTTACTGTTGTAGCGAAACCTGAGAAGGCCAGCAGGGTAAGAACGAGTGTGAAGAGAGATGATTTCATAACTAAAAGTTTTAAGAGAGTTGAGAGAAAAGAGAGTATTTATTTTTTATTTGTTTTTCGCTTGTTAACGCATTGTTTTGGGTAAAGTTCCGGTGTTCTGTCAGTTTGAAAATCTACTGTTTTTGGTTGATTATCGAGATACTAAAGAGAGTTTGTATTGAGATTCTGTTATTTAGCTATCGTTTTGTTATTCGCTTGTTAATGATGTAAAGTTAAGTGATGCTTTTTTATCTACCAAATTTTCACTTCATTTTCTTCAAATAATTTTTTTTATAATTTTGTTGTTCAATTGTTAACGACTATTCGCAAACCCCGTTTTTAGTGTCCCGGTTTGATGATGCAAACATACAACCTCATTCTACCCCACTCCAAAAAAACTTCACCAACGGTCGGAAAACTTCACGAACGGTAGGTTTTTAAGTAAAATCATTAACAAATGGGGGATTTTCCTTTGAAAGAGAGTGTTGGGAAAGTAAATGCGATACCTACGGCATCGATGTGCTGAAATGGGGTTATTCTGTAAATGTGTGATGCCGATGGCATCATGACAAGAACATATTAAATACTTCTGTTAGCAATAAAAGCAAACTGGACTAAAAATATCCTTTGGTGGCATTTAACTTAAAACCGGAACATAAAGAGGAAATTATCAACAAACTACAAAAATAAAATACCAATAAAACTTGTTGCCCCAGATCATTTGTAACATACCTGCAATAATACAAATAGAATCACCACTTATTAAATAATAAATAACTGTTAAACACCTACTAGAAAAGACAGCATTACATATCTTTAATGAAAACATTCAAATTATGAAGCACAACTTGTTATTATCCATAAGCAGTCAGCTGCACAACTGGAAAGGACTACTTTTTGTACTATTGATAGGTGCAGTAGTCGGTACATTAACGGGGCTTATCATGCGTGGAAAAAGCATGGGGCTGTTGGCATCTATAATTATAGGTATTGCTGGTGGCTGGATTTGTAATACGTTTTTTGGAAATTTCTTTTCTTTAACCAAAAGCCATCTGGTGAATATGATCATAGGCGCAACGGCCGGAGCGATAGTACTCACCTTGCTCATCAACCTGATTTTCGGCGGCAAAAAAGAAAGAGACATGACGGGCTGGAAAGCATCGTGATGCATTTTGTAATAATTTAAAGAGCCCCATCCAATTGACAGGATGGGGCTCCTAAAGTGGTAGTGTCTCAAAGTGTAATGGCAAATATTCTTTTCTAAAGCAAGGTTGACTTTTTTATGGCCAAGGGGCCTGAAGTCCAATACAAATATCGCGCATTTTGTCAAATGACTTCGCTCCCATCCAGGACCAATAGGAGTTGGCGCCCAGCAACGCGAGTTTTATAATAAATAAAACGCTACAATCCGCTCACAGGTATTTTAACATCATGGTAGAACAGGAATTGCCAGCCTTCTCGCCTACCCTCTTCTGCATATGCCGCACGAAGTTCCATAGCCTTCTTGCCATCGAAGTCGTACTTTGCTATATACTTCATTTTCAATTGTTTAAGTTGCGGTGCTTCATCCCCGCCAAAAAACAATTTGTCAGCTCCATCATCAATCAGGAAAACAATGTGCTGGGGACAATGCCCTCCGGAATGACGAAACTGGATATAGCCGTCAATTTGGCCATCTCCTCCGTCCAGCCAATGCACCTGGCTGGTAGACAATAGTGGTTCAATATCTGGTATATTGTAAGATGGTAAACCAGTTTTTAATGCATAATCACATTCGGGGCGGTAAATATAGTAGGTGGCATTGGGGAAGGTAGTATTTATCAGCCCCTGTTCATTTTCATATACCATGCATCCCGCATGGTCTTTATGCAGGTGTGACATTAATACCTTTGTAATTGCTTGGGGGGGATAACCGGTATCTATTATATTCTGGTGAATTTGTAACACACCTTTGTCATTTTTAAACCCAAGTCCGGAATCAAGGATAATCACATCTTTATCGGTTACCACCATGAACGGTTGCACTTCTACATGCAATGAGCCTGTGGGCCGGTCGGTGAGCTGATCTGTTGCCTCGTTGAAGGGAACAAAAATTTTATCATGGCCTATGGTAAACTGGCCTTCAGATAATGGAAATACTTTCGCCATTGTGCTGCGAAGGTAAGATTACATTTCGGTATAAAATTGAGGTTCATTTGCAAACCAAAGCATCCGCAAGGTCGTCAACAATGCATCTTTATTAAATAGTATGACCATAACCCTACCTTATCATAGCATGTCTGTCGCCATCGAGGCGAACCAAAATGAAGATTAATATACTAAAGGATAGTAATGATGAGCCTCCATAACTGAGAAAGGGCAAGGTGATACCTATAACAGGCGCAAGGCCAATGGTCATGGATATATTTACAGCAAAGTGGAAGAACAGAATGGATGCGACACAATAGGCATAGATCCTGGAAAAAGCTGATCTCTGCCGTTCTGCGACATAAACAATACGAAGCATAAGCGAAACATAGACCCCTATTAATACAAGGCAACCCACGAAACCGAACTGCTCGGCAATAGCAGTGAAAATGAAGTCTGTATTTTGTTCGGGTACAAATTGATTCTTTGTACTTGTCCCGTTCAAAAATCCCTTACCCCACAGTCCACCAGAGCCTATAGCAATTTTAGATTGGAGAACATTGTATTCTGAGCTATTGGTCTTCTTTTCGTCACCTTCTTCGGCATTTTTGTTGTATTCCAGAGGCACTTCCTTTCCCAGCATGGAGTATATCCTGTCGATCTGGTGTTGCTTCAGGCCGTGCTTAAATACCATGGGTACTGCAAGCTGTGAGAAGAGAATGCAGAATAGCCAGGTACCTACCAATATTATCCTCACCTCCATGTTCCGACGTAACAACGACCGCATCAGGAAACCAACACCGGTTGCGAGCACGGTAAGGATGATAAACAATATTTTCCTATCGACGAGCAAGGTACCCAGCACAAGTGCTATAATTGAAAAACCAATTACCAGTACCGCATTAGGCAATCCTTCGCGATACATTACCAATAAGAAACAAAAATAAACAAGAGCCAAACCTGTTTCATTCTGCAAAATAACGATCACAGCCGGCCCCAATGCCATGGCCACCCCCAATAGCCTGTGCTTTAGTGTCTTAAAATTAGTTTCCGGTAATGAAAGGAATTTTGCCAGCGCCAGCGCTGTGAATATCTTGCAAACCTCGCCGGGCTGAAAGCGAAAACTACCTACTCCCAACCAGGAATGCGACCCTTTGACGTCCACACCAATAAAAATAGTTAAAATCAATATAACAATGCCAGCAGTATAACTCAGAAATGCGGTAGAAGCAAAAAATTTACTATCTGTGAGCAAGATCATCATACCCAACAGCAATGAATACCCGAACCATATGAATTGTTTCATATAATTCTTATTCGCAATAAAAATAGTGGTATCCGTTGTCCTGTGCTCAACGGAAAATACCGCCATCAGTCCAATAATAACCAGACATACATAAAGCAAGAGCATTATGCCATC
>CANCOG010000543.1 GCA_947379685.1 Flavipsychrobacter stenotrophus
CATATGCACCGGTAAACGGGAAACAGCACGCCGATTTGAAACTCGCAAAACGGTTTGCGAACACAGTTAAAGCCTGCGTGATGAACAAAGGAATAGGCGAAAAGCGTATAAAAGCATCCTGGAAAGCCAGTGGAAAAACAGATGCTTCAACTACCCGCAAGAGCTCAACCGGTACCAAAGTGGTGCTACGGCTGTCAGATGCCGGGAAATAACATAAAGAAATCCTTAATTTCTCAAGTTCGCGGCACTTTTTTTATAAGGTATGAACCAATAGCTATATTTTTGCACCAATAAAACAATTTGACAATGAAGAAACAATTTCTTTTTCTTGCAGGCAGCGCAATAATTCTTGCGTCATGCGGCAGCAATAACAACGCTGAAAACCAGGGCCAGACAAAAGCTCAGATGGATTCGGCCGTAAATGCGCAGGTAGCCGCTAAGGAAGCAGCTATGAAGGCTCAGAACGACTCTACAATAGTTGCCCAGGCTAAGGCTAAGGCTGATTCTGAAATGATTGCTAAAGAAGCAGTTGCAAAGGATCATGCAGGACACCATACCGGTGGCAGCACTAAGCATACAGAAACAAAAACTCCACCGCCACCACCACCTCCTCCGCCACCACCACCAGTAAATGTGCGTCCGGGTTCTGATAAGGGTGGTGCTAAGAGTGTTAATGATCGCCCGGGTGCTCATTAATACCTATTAGGCGCTAATCTTCAAAGAGTTAGGAATTGGATGGCACCAGCCTGTCCGTATACAACAACGGTCCCGAATACTTTCGGGACCGTTGTTTATTTTAATATGGCGCATTGTGCCGTGCATGTAAAGTTCAGGAACACAATTCCTTTGGTATTTGAATGAAAGTCGGCGATCAATTGCAGGGTCAATTGTTCCTACGCGGTAAAATTCCAGGATCATTCCTAAACTATTGACAGTGAATCTATTGCTGATATCAATTGTCCAAAACGAGCTTTTGCAGCAATTTTTGATCTTCGATGATGCTCGCCCGGTACTGGCTCGTCATGTCCCAGGCATCCGTTGTTGGGTTTCGGCGTTCAAAAACACCATCCCACAATAAGGTTTTTGAATTATCGACAATAAAAACATTGCCAAACGGGTAGCACATCGATACAAATATAGATCGGTCGGGAAGTTCTATCACGTTTCCTCCGCTGGTGGTAACTAATCCACCTTGCTGATGAAAAACTACAGGATAGGCATACTCCCAAATCTTCTCAAGCTTCGTTCCACCCTTCAGGGGCTCCTTCAGTTTTACAACAGCCGGAGGTGAATATCCGTTGCTCATATTGTTGCTGAATACATATATATACCCATTTGCCGAAACCTTACAACTATGCTGCCCATCGAAGAGTGGGTCTATTGCTCCATTCACAACATCATCATCTCTGCCAATATTACCGTAGACATTCAAGATGCGGCCTTCGGGATATTTTATCTTCACTATCTGACTTTTATTCTTGTAACTGACATAGACAATATGAGCTTTTTCGTCAAAATAAAAAGAGTTTTCGTGGTTGTCTATGAGCATTCTCGTTGGTTTCCCATAGTTACTGAAAGTTTCTTTCAAATGTGCTGACGCCTTCCAGCTCCATACCAATTTCCCTGCCGGATTAAATTCGAGTAAGGTTCCCAGCCGCCATTTATAATATTTCTTATTACCGGTCAGGGCCTCCTTTTTTGATGCTATATAGAAAACGCTATCATATGGCCCTGTTTTCTTCCATTTCCAATAAATACTTTCATTGCCCAAAGCCATATAATTACCTGACTTTAGCCTCCTGAATTCATGATGATATGCTTCAACTGTATCATTTGTTGTGCTATTATTTTTGGGTGACCGCCACAAAACATTTCCGTCAAAATCTACTTCGTAGGGGCGGTTGTCTACAATGAATGTAATTGTAGCCTGCGGTGAAATTCTAAGATTACGAACTCCGGAAATATCATTGATCACTCCTTCAATATTTGGTAAATACCACACCGGCTGCCCCTTCATATTATATAAGACCTTTGTTAGGTCGGAAAAAACATACGCGTCATTATGAGCAACCGCATCTGTGGTTATTCTTAATCTATATTTAAGTGTGTCAATGTAATTATTGGCGCCCGTACTGAAATGATGTAATACTCCTAAATTACTGGATCCGGTGTTTGCAACTGTTACTACTCTCCAGGTATATGCTGTACCGAATGAGGGCACCTCCGCGATAGCCCCGGTATTTTGCAGATCAATGGTTTTGAAGATATTCCTTTTAAAAGAATCAGTGTTGCTAAACCACCCAGCAGCAATCTCTATTACTTGCTCACCTTTGTGCTCGTTCACGGGAATTCTGAAACCTACCAGCCGGTAGTTGAGTACGGCACCTTCTGCTGGCTTCGACCCTCCCGGAAACAAAGCTCCTCGTAAAGTAGCTGGCACTAATAGTTGAGCCATTAAAATAAGCATAACCACCGTAAGCCTGCCCAACCGTGTTTTGTTAAAAGATACCTCCACCATAAAACGCACATTTCCTATTCAAAAATTTAATTACCTCAATGGGTCGGGCATATTTTCGAGCTGCTGGAACAATTTGTTTAGATGGGTATATTTAACGGAGTAGAAAATACTAACTTACAATTAAAGATACGCGACGGTTTTCAAATTTGTAAATTTTGTATTTTGTGCTGTTTATATTGCAATTGTTCAGGATATTAAATGCGGGGAGTTAAAACAATATATTTCACAATTGCATAAGGTTTGCATTAGACTTATCCGGTTGCCCGGTTTCCGTCCCGTAAATAATTCATCAAAAATTGCTTTCCCTGCCCATGATGAACCTATCGACTATTCTCTTAACTTCACGTCTTAAATTTGACCTGACTAATGAAGTATTTACCAATACCATCAAAACTATACGAACAAAACAGGCAACGTTTCATTAAAAAAATGAAACCAAATTCAATAGCTGTTTTTCCATGCAGCCCCGTGTTCCCTAAAAGCGGCGACGGCACCTATGGCTACAAACCTGATGCCGATGTACTTTGGCTTTCAGGTATTGTTCAGGAGAAAACAATTGTCATACTCTACCCCGATAACCCCGATAAGAATGCCCGCGAGGTACTCGTACTCCTCCGCCCGAATGAATTGCTGGAAAAATGGGTAGGCCATAAATTCAGGAAAGACGAAGCAACTGCCATCTCCGGCATTAAAAATGTGCAGTGGCTCGATGGGTTCGATGTAATGCTTCAGGTAATGATGAACAGTGCAGATACCGTGTATCTCAATACGAATGAACACAACAGGCTCGATACGGAATTACCGCGCACCGACCTGATCTTTGTACAGGACGTAATGAAAAAATATCCGCTCCACCATTATGACCGTGCAGCACGTATAATGAAGGAATTGCGTTGCATTAAAACCAAGGAAGAAGTCGAAGTAACCAAGCAGGCTATAGATATCACGCATAAGGCATTCAACCGTGTGTTAAAGTTCATAGAGCCCGGTGTAATGGAACATGAGATCGAAGCCGAAATAACCCACGAATTCCTCCGCAACAGGGCAACAGGCCATGCTTATGGCTGTATCATTGCCTCTGGCGACAGGGCGAGGACATTGCACTATGAAGAAAATAACCAGGAGTGCAAGGATGGAGAACTGATTCTCATGGACTTCGGGGCCGAATACGGTAACTACAATGCAGATCTCACACGCACTATTCCAGTAAACGGTAAGTTCACCAAGCGCCAGAAGGAAGTATACAATGCCTGTCTCGCAGTTCATAACCACGGAAAGAAGATACTGAAACCAGGCATTTTGTTTCAGGATTATGTGAAGAGCATTAACGAAGAAATGGAGCGTCAACTCCTGAAAATAGGGCTTATCAC
>CANCOG010000544.1 GCA_947379685.1 Flavipsychrobacter stenotrophus
GGTCTTTGTCGTCCCCAACCTGGTAGGCTTCATCTGCCTTGTATCGGTGCAGCGAATACCTGTCTTCGTAAGTGAATATGGCAACTGTTGAAATGTTCAACTCCGTAGCAGCACGTGAAATACGAATGGCTATCTCGCCCCTGTTCGCAATCAATAATTTCTTAATATTCATCTGTTGCAGTAAGTGGTTATGAAATCTGCTGTAAAGATAATCTCAGGATGAATAGTTTAGGGCCCCTATCCCTAATTTAAGGAAAAAATATTGGGGGATTTTTAGTTGTTGTTTTAAATTAATGTTTTTGAGTTTGAGCTGAAAGGATATCGGGCAACCTAAATTAAGGCAAGGGTTTCCTTAATTTCATTTGCTGGAGGAGCAGCCTTTTTTACAGCCTGGACGGTGCCCGAGCCTTTTTGCGAAGGTAGCTTGAAGGTCAGTGCTGTGCGGCAATTTACCTTTGCAGTTGCATAATTCACACCAAACAATATTATAATACATCTCTTTTTGCAAATCCGCTACATCACGTTAACTTTGCAAATATTTTTACGATTGCCTGACGGTATTCGCATATCATGTTAAACATAAAATACTAATATATTCATTTTGCCTTCCTGGCTTCGGGTGGGTTTTACTTTTTAATTTTTTTAACATATGAATTTGTTTTTTGTTCAGAACAAAGAATTTACCGGTCGCCACATAGGACCGGGTGAAAGTCAAACCCAGGAAATGCTGAACACGATAGGTGTAGACAGCATGGAGGAGCTGATAGGCCGCACTGTGCCTGATGCGATCAGGATGAACCACGACCTCAACATACCCGAGTCGGTAAGTGAGGCAGAATACCTGTCCATACTTAAGGAGATATCTCTGAAGAACTCGGTGTATAAGAATTATATAGGCCAGGGGTATTATGATACCCATACGCCAAGTGTGATACTGCGCAACATTTTCGAAAACCCGGGATGGTATACACAGTATACACCATACCAGGCTGAGATCAGCCAGGGACGTTTGGAGAGCCTGCTCAATTACCAGACAATGGTATGTGACCTGACTGGTTTACCACTGACCAATGCTTCGTTACTTGATGAAGCCACTGCGGCTGCGGAAGCAATGGCTATGTTCTTCCATATGCTCAATAAGGATGATAAAAATCCTGAAAGGCCTAAGTTCTTTGTTGACCATGACGTGTTTCCTCAAACCAAGGATGTTGTAGTTACCCGCGCATCTCCCCTTGGTATTGAAGTCGTATTTGGCGACTATAGGATAGCTGATATTGATGTCACATATTTTGGTGCATTGGTACAGTATCCTAATGGTAGGGGAAGCATAGAAGATTACCGTGGCTTTATTGCTACTATGCATGAAGCTGGCGGATATGTAGCCATGGCAACAGACCTGTTGGCACTTACTTTGCTTACCTCTCCAGGTGAGTTGGGTGCAGATGTGGCTTTCGGAACCGCACAGCGTTTCGGCGTGCCAATGGGCTTTGGCGGCCCGCACGCGGCATTCTTTGCTACGAAAGATGATTTCAAAAGACAAATTCCAGGCCGTATCATAGGGATAAGTGTTGACGCACAGGGCAACCGTGCATTACGTATGGCGCTCCAGACCCGTGAGCAGCATATCAAACGCGAAAAAGCAACTTCTAATATTTGTACAGCTCAGGCATTGCTGGCCAACATGGCTGCTATGTATGCTGTATATCATGGCCCAAGTGGCTTGAAAAATATAGCCAAGAGAGTTGCTGCGCTTACTCAGGCACTCGGCGACGGACTTATTGAAGCTGGCAACAAACTGCACAGTAAGAGCTATTTTGATACGATTACTGTTACGGTTAGCAATCCTGCCGCAATACGCAGGGCAGCTGAAGATAATGGTTTGAATTTCCGTTACCATCCAGATGGTAAGATTGGTATTTCTCTGGACGAAACAACCACTCCCCGCGATGTAATGGATATCCTGAGCGTATTCGCGATTGCCGGTGCAACTGTTTCGCTGAGTATGGACGAAGACATGATACTTGAACACATCCCGTCTTCACTTACGCGTACCAGTGAATTTTTGACACAGAAGGTATTTAACTCACATCACAGCGAAACGCAGATGATGCGGTACATTAAGATGTTGGAGAATAAGGACCTTAGCCTTAACACGAGCATGATCTCGCTTGGTTCCTGCACAATGAAACTCAATGCAGCATCAGAAATGATGCCGTTAAGCTGGGCACACTGGAGCAAGATGCACCCATTCGCTCCAAAGGATCAGACTGGTGGTTATACGCAGATAGCAAAGGAACTTTCCGCTTACCTCTGCGCAATCACTGCGTTTGATGCCTGCAGCCTGCAGCCAAACAGCGGTGCACAGGGAGAGTATGCCGGATTGTTAACCATCCGCAGCTATCACCTTAGCCGTAATGAAGGCCATCGCGATGTTATACTGATCCCAATTTCGGCACACGGTACTAACCCTGCCAGTGCAGTAATGGTAGGCTATAAAGTAGTAGTAGTTAAGGCACTGGAAAATGGTTATATTGATGTTGAAGACCTGAAAGCCAAGGCTGCTTTGCATGCCGATAAGCTGGCTGGTATCATGATCACTTACCCAAGCACTTATGGCGTTTATGAAGAAACTGTTAAGGATATCACTGAAATAGTACACAGCTATGGTGGCCAGGTATACATGGATGGTGCCAATATGAATGCCCAGGTGGGTCTTACCGCACCGGGCCTTATTGGTGCTGACGTTTGCCATCTTAACCTGCATAAAACCTTCGCTATTCCTCATGGTGGCGGTGGTCCTGGCATGGGCCCTATCTGTGTGCGCAAGCACCTGGAGCCATTCCTGCCTGGGCATGTTGAACTGAGCGAATCTAAGGACGCCAACACTCCTTATAATGCAGTATGTGCGGCTCCATATGGTTCTGCCAGCATCCTGCTCATTTCTTATGGTTACATCCGTATGCTGGGTACTGAAGGTGTTCGTAAATCAACTGAATACGCAATACTGAACGCTAACTACATGCGCGCCCGTTTACAGAACGATTTTGACATTTTATATACAGGTACCGGTGGTACTTGTGCTCACGAGTTCATCGTCGATCTCCGTCCGTTCAAGAAGAGTGCAGAAATCGAAGCTTCTGACGTTGCAAAGCGCCTGATAGACTACGGTTTCCATGCACCTACAATGAGTTTCCCAGTTGCGGGCACAATCATGATTGAGCCAACTGAAAGCGAAGACAAGGGTGAACTGGACCGTTTCTGCGATGCATTGTTAGGCATCCGCGAAGAGATTCGTGCTATTGAAGAAGGCCGTGCCGACAAGGTGGATAATGCGTTGAAGAATGCGCCACACACTCAGTTTGTAATTACTGCTGACGAGTGGAACCATAAATATAGCCGCCAGAGTGCTGCATATCCTCTTCATTATGTAAGGGCAAACAAATTCTGGCCAAGCGTGGCACGTGTAAATGACACCTACGGTGATCGTAACCTCGTTTGTACTTGCGAGCCTACTGAGGCTTATGCTGAAGCTTAATTTTTCTAGTAATATTGTAATTGTTTCAAAACCCACCATTCGGTGGGTTTTGTTATTTTTGTCATCGCTCGTTAATGTGCATTTGAATTAAATTTGATAATTGAGTCTTCTTTCACCAATCGCTCCCCATCATGAAATTTGATCATTACACGATACGTCTCATTGGTCCTGATGACCTTGAGGGATATTTTAACCTGGTAAATAATAACCGGAACAGGCTGGAAGATTTTTTTGCAGGAACTGTTAAGTATACAGCTAATTTGGAGTCGACGAGGGACTATCTGGCCAAGATAGTTGAACAGCAACGGGATAGAACTCACTATTCCTTTGTAGTAGTGGACGATCTGACTT
>CANCOG010000545.1 GCA_947379685.1 Flavipsychrobacter stenotrophus
ATATGGATGTGCAGGCATCATGCGCGGCTGATAGATGCTGACCCATATAGTTATAGTGCCGAAACACTACTTCTATGGAAGCAACAAGCGGAGGCACATGCGCTCAAGGCTGTAAAAAATAATGATGCGGGTGTTCATATTAATACGACGCTTGTAGGACTGCCGGATGGGTTGGTTTTTGAAGGGCTATGGACTGACGTACAGGATAGCAACCGGTGGACGTTTACGGTAACGCGCTTTATTTATGGTGATGCCGCCAAACTACAGGAGTTGTGCAGGTGCGAACCGGGGTTGGAAGGAAGTGACCGGTATATTTGTGTGGAGTCGCAATGTGAGGGTAGACTTCTGCGTGGCGGTATGGACTGGAACTTTAATCCTGGTTCGGGATTACATTCCATAACGGTGGGTGTTGCCGATGCAGTGCCGAGGATAGGATTGAATGAGCTGGGTGCAGATGTCGGGATCAATGGCAGTGGTGATTTAAATATTACGGATGGAGGTCCAGGTCTTGTTCAAGGAGTAGAACTGGTTCGACAGTTACTGGAACATGTTTGTATTTACGAGCCGGATGATGAACCGGTTGAAGTTAAGATAAGGAAGGTTTTTCCTCAGGCCACTGAACAGGATATTACAACGGACCACAAGGATTTTTTCGAGCAGTTTGCTGCTATGTTGCACGTGCCGGGCAATTTGTTGTTTCCGGTGAGTGAGATACCTACTTACCTGCGTGACCATAAAGAAGATAAGATATTGCTTAGCCGACTCATTAAGCTTGACCTGGTGCGGCTGTCAGCTATTCCGTTCTATAGCCGGATGACTCAAACTATGGTACCCTACCTGAATTTTATTAAGCGGATTCTGAGCGTTGAGGTAGTGAGTACTGAAGTGCTGGACTGCCGGATTCCCGTGAAAGTAAAATTGCAATGGGGTGATGAGCATTACTGGCAGGGGGAAATTCAGATGGTGGTTAGTTAGGATAATGATGGATATGAGTTTGACGATCTTAGGATGTGCATATTAGAATTCGACCTGTGGTAAACAATTACGCTAAACATGGGCTTGTGGCAACAGGAATTCGGGTCGGAGACCCGTCTAACTATATAGACACGAGAGCGCTAGGCTAACTCTCGCGCCAGTGGAAATTTTGGTAGCTTTCTATAAAAGGGTTTTTTTCGGAAGTAAATGCTTCCTGAATGGTTGGTTGAAGTATATACTTCGACCAGTGGATTACTGATGACTTGCATTTGTCTGAACTGTAAAAAGCGAGACGAATTAATGTAGGGGATGAAAATAAAATTATAATTTTGATGTTATGGGAGTGAGTGAGAACATAATGATCGCTGTACATTGGTTTGCTGCTTTTAATAACCGCAACCTGGAACAATTGCTGGCCTTGTATGATGAGGATGCAGTGCATTATAGTCCGAAGCTAAAACAAAGGATGCCGGTTACTAATGGGCTGGTGCAAGGGAAGTCGGCATTAAGGGCATGGTGGCAGGATTCTTTTGCACGCCTGCCTGACTTGCAATATGAGCCGACGAGCTATACGGCCAATGATGACCGAGTATTTATGGAATATATAAGAAAGGTAGGCAGTGAACCTGATATGCTTGTGGCTGAGGTACTTGAAATAAAGGATGGGGTGATAGTGGCATCGAGGGTGTACCATGGTTGATTTTAAGTAACACTGTGGTCAGCTTTTCTTAGGTTTTAAAATATTCTTTTTTGCAATAAAAATTGTATTTTTGGAAACAGCAATTCCATATAGTTGCCGTAACACGTTCGCTTCCTTATACACAAACAAACATAAGCATGAAGAAATTTTTTATTGGCCTGGTTCTGGGTATTTTATTGTGCGGGGGAGCGTATTTCATATTTGTACCCCAGATCAAGCAGACGGAATATGATAATGGCTTTAGTGCCGGAAATAAAAAAGGTACTGCTGATGGTACCGCTGCGGGCATTACCCAGGGTATAGCCCAATATAAGGCCGACCTGAAGCAGAAGCATGACCAGGATAGCGTTGCGGCGGTAAAGAAATACCAGGCTGCAATGCGCAGCAAGGCTGCGCGTCGTGTAATAAAGCCAGTAGCTAAACCACAGCAAAACTGGCACGTGATCAATGGGAAAATTGATGACCCGATCGTTGAGCAGCCTGCTCCGGCTGAGCCAGCTACTAAAAAGTAGTGTACAGGGGTTGACAGGATCACAGATCGCGGTCGAAAAACATTTATATAGCGCAAGGTTTTTGGGATATGGATTCCGGAAACCTTGCGTTTTTGTTTGGTTTGAGCAGGATGGTAATATTAACTGTGCTCTATTCGAATTTTATTTCAATTTGTCGCCCAACCTGCATAAGATCCTCACCCCGACCCTCTCCATAAATGTAGAGGGAGATCAATGTCTGCGCAGTCGCGCAGGTGCTATGGCAACAGATTCGGAGCATTTATGCCGATCAATTGCCAATATTGCGCAAAAGATGTGTCCTAACGGTACTATAAATGTATAGCGAGATCAATGTCTGCGCAGTCGCTATGGCAACACACTCTATACGACGAAATGCCGCCCATTCGAATTGCTTTTAGGATTCAATGGGATAGTCTGCCGGGGTATCGATATCGATACTGCCTTTTGAAAAGGGAATGACTGCAATGTTTTCAGGATGGCTTTGAATGATGGAGCGGGCACCGGTATCGCCGGTTAGCTGGAGCAGCTCGGGAAAAATGTTTTTTTGAAAAAATGCAGGAACGCCGACAATATGGTTATACTGACTGCCGATGATGGCCTTGCCTGTAGCTTTGTGGGTTGTCATTAATTCATTCAGTAAGTCGGTAGTAACAAAGGGCTGATCGCATAACATTATGATCACGCCGTTAGTAGATGGATTGGTACGGGTCAATTCATTGATACCGCACCTTATTGAAGAGGCCATGCCTTCATGCCATTCGTTATTGGAGATGACTTGTGCTGTGTGCCATTCTGTTTCTATTCTGATCTGCTGTTCACAGGCGCCTAGTACTACAATGATATGGCTGGCAATGGAATTTATTGCGGCTTGTATACTGTGCTGGAGTAGTGTTGTGCCCTTATACGGCAGGAGCTGCTTGGGCTGGCCGAGACGGGTGGAAGCTCCGGCTGCCAGTATGATTATACCTGTCTCTTTTTCCAGTGCCATTCCTCTCTATTTTTGAACGATGTTTTGGGTTTGGGCAATTTCTTCTATTGGCCGGGTATGAATTGCTGTTTGCCTGAGCCGGAGTGATGCTCCAGCGTGACCGGCTATAACTGCCTTAATTTCTGAGAGGATAGCCAGTGCAATTTCTTCGGGTGTTTCAGCGCCTATATCCAGACCGATTGGGCCATAAATTGTGGATCTCTGTTCGCTGGTGATTGTTATGCCTTGCTCCTGAAGTTCTGCCAACATGCACTCCAGGCGTTTTTTTGGTCCGAGGGTGCCGATATACCGGCTTTTAAGCTGTAATAGTGACTTCAGCATGGCCAGGTCGTAATTGTAATTGTGCGTCATCAGCACAAATACCGTTCTGTCGTCGGTTGGTATCTGCATTAGTGCTTCTGCAGGCTTTGCTACTATTATTTTTTGAACGTTTGGGAAACGTTTTGAGTTGGCGTGGGTTGGCCTGCCATCCACTATGGTTGTCTGCCATCCTAAAATGGTTGCCATTGTTACCAGTGGCAGGGCATCGTTGCCGGCACCCACCACGACTAATGAAACAACGGGTTGCAGCAGTTCGACAAAGGCACTCAGCTCAAAGGCGGTATATTGTTTTAGAGTTGAGGTCCCTTTTGCGAGTACTTCTCCGGCTTCTTTCTTTATGCAACTTTCCAGCTCTCTATTTCCGATCTTACTTTGAGCA
>CANCOG010000546.1 GCA_947379685.1 Flavipsychrobacter stenotrophus
ACTGTCAACCCACATGAAGGGGTTGGAGAGCTTTCCAGGGCAAAACAGACTGTATACCCTAACCCAGTGACCAATACGTTCTCTGTGGCGGGGTTGGAACCAGGTGATGAACTTTCTTTGTTTGATATGACCGGACGGAAAATTGAAGATGCTATCGCTGTTAACAGCAGCAACAACTTCAGGCTTAACTCTGTAGAGCCCGGCACTTATATATTATGCATAAGGGACAGGAATAATCTTATCAAGTCCAGGTTACCTATCCAGAAACGTTGATTTTTTTTCTTCTACTGCTGACTTGAGGATTCAGTGGCATCATTTTACTACTTGTTTATTAAACGACAAATAACTATCATGATCGATAAAACTAATATGCAGCAATTCATTGAAAAATCCCTTCCGGAAGTTTCATTGGCTTTGCATTTTGACAATTGCCATAACGCTTACGACGTAGCTGGCCAAATGATCGAATATGCTCAAAAAGAAGTAGAGCAAAAGAACCTTGACAATGCCCAAAAGTGTTTCCAACTAGCCGAAAACCTTTATAGTGAAGGAGATGAGAATATTAAGAATGCAATAGAAAATGTTTTTGTATACAATTTCTCAAGGGCTTTCTTCCACGAAGACAGGGACCATAAAATGGTTATTGATGTTTTGCCCAAAACGCTTCTTGATTTGTATAAGAAACAGGTAATAGCAAGCCACCTTTAATGGTTAATTATTAATGTTTAATTGGGCGATGTATAGCGAAATTAATGCGCTACTGTTCTATTTGTGCTTCGCCATTTAATTACACCACCAGCTAATTAATGGGGATTTTTTTATTCGCACTATAGGTGCGCTTAGGGTCATGCCTGTCATTCGTTAACTTATCTATTACTCTTCCCGATTTTACATTCTTTATCGCTACTTTTTCAGCAATTCTATTAAATATATTTAGTTCATAATTCAACAAACAAACATGAAAAACATTTTCTATTGTGCCATTTGCCTTTGCTCTTCAGTTACACTTTCAGCTCAGGATAAGATCATTAAGCGGACCGGTGTAGTTATTGACACTAAAATATCATCGGTTAACACCACTGATATTGCTTATAAGAAATTCGATAATCTTTCAGGGCCAGATTACTTTATACTGAAATCGGATGTAGCCAGAATACACTATAGCAATGGAAGTGAGGATGTTTTTAACGCAGATACCCTTACACTCCAGCGGCAGCCTGCACAAGTACAGTATGTACAGGTGGCTACGCCTTCCGTTCCCGCAGGGCCATCGACCAGTTATTCACCGGACTCTTTAATGTATAAGGATATAGTCTCCTTTTCTCCCATTCAGGCGTCCGAAAACGGTTTGGGATTGTCATTTTCTGAAGAGCATTATCTCGATAAGTACGGCTGGGTTAGTTTCTATCTTCCTTTGATTGTCACCTTTAATATTGCTAACAATCATGGGGTGCCAAAGAATGATCCGATTTTCTATCTTATGCCCGGCATAAAGTTCTATACTAATATGAACAGCTACCGGACTACAAAGTTTTCTATCGGGCCTTCGTTAGTAATTGCAGCTGGCCGCAAAACTGAGTACAGCCCCAACAATTATAACAACGAAGTATATTACCAGAAGACTCGTTTCATGCTGGGTGCAATCATTAATGGTGGACTTAATTTCTTCCCTTCTCCACATTTATATATTGGTAGCGAAGTAGGTCTTGGCGTCACTTACCTCAACCAATTAAACGGGAAGAACCAGGGAATTACTGGTTTATTTCAACTCAATTTCAAAATTGGTTACAGGTTCTAACTAAAGGAAAGACCTGGGAATTAAAGCCATACCTTGTTGGTGACTTTAATTCCCGGGGCTCTTTATTTAAATCGGTCATCAGAAATACCCTTATTGATTTCATAACTCAGGTAATTGATCTGAATGGAGCCTTTCTTCGATTTAGGCTTTTTGTCGGTTTCAGCAGCTTTTACGACAGGAGTAGGTTCGTCATTATAATCGAGAGTCACACCTTTAGGCAATTTGTAGTCCTTTAAGTCGAGCAAAATGGTCACCTTATCAGGCAAGCCATAGCTGGCATACTTCCCAAAAGCGAGGTCCATGGTTACTGTGCCATCATTGCGGGTTGTAGTTTCGGCTCTCACGGCCACAAGATTAGTTTCATCGATCCATATTTTAGTGAGGACAATGTTACTTAAGTCGTCTTCTGGAATTACCTTTAGTACATGGAGTTTCTTCCCTTCTAAAGTAACAGTTCCTATATCAATCACCATTACGTTACCAGCCGGGATCAAGTTACTTATGGTGAGATTTATATTCTTTTTGGGCAAAAGTGAAATCCCCCCGCTTCGCTCTAACCTCATCTTATCAGGGCTTTTGAAGATCAATGTACCCTTTAACTGGGGTATTTTCAGGTAACTGACATTTATCTTCATTTTCACTTCAGCGCTATAGTCTTTAACGGTAAGCACTTTCTTTCGGAGTGCATAAAACAGGTCGGAACCTGCATCCGCCCTGGCCTGAGTTACAAGGGCACCGGTAATCGCAAACAACAGCACAAATCGCTTTATCATGACTTAATATCTTTCTTGTTGAAATATAAAATGGTCGTTACCAGGAAGGCAATGGTGTAAACAGCCAGCACCAAGGCAGAGAACCCAACTGCACCATAGGGTACCGGATCATCGAAAAAGCCCTTCCATCCTATCATATGCGTGGTAAACAAATACGGCTTAATTATGTTGAATAATGGCAATTCCAGATTTGAAAGTATAGTGATCACCACCACTATACCAATTGTTGAGATGATTGGGCCGATGGCATTATCTGCAAAAGCCGATAACATCAGCGATAAAGATGCTATAGTAGTCATGGCGAGTGTAGCAAAACAAAATGCGAGGAAGTACCGCCACATTACATCATTTTGCAAAATAATGACCAACGATTCACTCTTCATATTGATCATATCCCCCACCCCGAACAAGAACATCGACAGGAATAGTGCGACAACCGACAGCCATATAATGAGTATAATAGTATATATAAAGCTTGCCAGGAACTTCATTAATACCAGCTTTGCCCGCGAAATAGGTTTTGTCAGCAATAACCTGAGCGTACCCAGATTTGCCTCTCCTGCCAAAGAATCGCCCGCAACCAGTGCTACCAGCAAGGGTATTTGCATCAATAAGGAATGTAAGATAACATAGGCAACCAGGTAGCCGTTCAGGATATTGCCCTGTACTTCAAACTGATCATTGATGCCCTGCATAAAAAACCCAAGAAATGCCTTCCCATCAGAAAACAAAGCTAGTTGGATGACAAAACTTATGGCCATAACTATAGCAAAACTGATATAGGTGCGTGGCCGCCTGAATATTTTATATAACTCAATTCTCAGTAACTGTATCATGCGTAAGAGATAAAAAGTAAGCTTCCAATGAATGTTCCGACCGTATTTCCAGCACAGCTGCCCCTTGCTCTACCAGCCACTTATTCAGTTCCGGTGTTTTAGCGGGGTTCATTTTAAAAGTAAGTTTTTCAGGTTTTGACTCGGTCAGGTTTGTTGCCCATTGGGTATTTTGGAGTTTTGCCGAAAGTGTGTCATCTGGCCTCACGGAAATTTTCACCAACGTCTCATCGGGGTGAATCAAGTCGTTAACACGTCCTTCAACAGCCTTTCTGCCTTTATTAATAATGATCATACGGGTAGCTATCTGCTCAATTTCGAACAGCAGGTGCGATGAAATCAGGATTGTTTTACCGTGGTCCCTGCTTAAGGACAAAATAAGCGCCCTCATTTCCGCGATACCCTGAGGATCAAGACCGTTGGTAGGCTCATCTAAAATCAGCAAGTCGGGTTTGTGCACCAGCGCG
>CANCOG010000547.1 GCA_947379685.1 Flavipsychrobacter stenotrophus
TTGTATTATACTGCGGTACTGTTTTCATTACTCAACGCAGCAATGCTTTATGTGAGGATAGGGGTGGAGAACAAGGCGTTGGATGGGTAGAAGCGTATTTGCTTTCATTGCCAAAACTACAGCTATTACTGAAGAAAGCCCAAAGTGATCTGGAATGCACTATATTTAAGCCATATTTTATATTGTCTTTTATGAGGAACTGCTTTCTGACATTTATTTTCTTCGTTGCTGGTTATCATTTGTTCGCGCAGGAAAGCAAGTTAATTCAATTTGTAAAACCCCTGGTTGGCACGCAACGTATGGGGCATACATACCCGGGTGCCACGGTTCCTTTCGGGTCGGTGCAATTAAGTCCTGAAACAGATACGCTGAGTTACGAACTGGATGGCAAGTACAATAAGGACATTTATAAATACTGTGCGGGGTATCAGTATGATGATAAGACTATAGTAGGTTTTACCCATACTCATTTCAGTGGCACCGGGCATTCCGACCTCGGAGATTTCCTGATAATGCCAACAGTGGGGAAACTTAAACTTAACCCAGGTACTGCTCAACAGCTGGGTAGTGGTTACAGGTCTGGGTTTTCACATGCGACTGAAGTTGCAGAGCCTAACTATTATAGGGTTATGCTTGATGAATATAATATTAAGGCAGAGCTCACTACTACAACCAGGGTGGGTTTTCATCAATACACTTTTCCAAAGTCGGACAGTGCGCACATTATCCTTGATATGATGTATGGCATTTACAATTACCCCGGCAAAAACGTCTGGACCTACCTCAGGGTGGTAAATGATACAATGGTAACTGGTTACCGCCAAACGAACGGCTGGGCGAAGAACCGAGTAGTATATTTTGCTATGGTATTTTCAAAGCCTTTTCTCCATCATGGGTTTCAGGATAATTCAAAGAAGGAAGTATACAAGGGCTTTTGGGGCAAGTTCGATCAGAGAAAGGACTTTCCGGAGATAGCCGGGCAGCAGCTGCGAGCCTGGTTCGATTTTAAGAACGAAGAAAATGAGACGGTGAAAATTAAACTGGCCATTTCGCCCGTGAGCATGGATAATGCAATGGAGAATCTGGAAACCGAAGTGCCGGGTTTTAGTTTCAAAAACGTTAAAGAAGCAGGTCAAGCGCAATGGGAGCAGGAGCTACACAAAATTGAGATAAAGGCTGACCTCGAAACCAAGCAGAATTTCTATACTGCCATGTATCATTCATTTATTAGCCCGACGATATACCAAGACGTAAATGGGGAATATATGGGCCTGGACAGAAAAG
Organism: Flavipsychrobacter stenotrophus; assembly: GCA_947379685.1. Classification (GTDB taxonomy): domain Bacteria; phylum Bacteroidota; class Bacteroidia; order Chitinophagales; family Chitinophagaceae; genus Flavipsychrobacter; species Flavipsychrobacter stenotropha_B. The sequence continues at coordinate 1,285 of CANCOG010000547.1, forward strand.
TGCACAAGGATACCTCCACCAATTACACCACATTTTCACTTTGGGATACTTACCGAGCGCTGCACCCATTATTTAATATCATTCAACCGACACGCAACAGAGATATGATTGAGTCAATGGTTGCCCATATGCAGCAAAGCCCAGAACATATGTTTCCAATCTGGAGTAATTCGGGTAATGAAAACTGGTGCATGATTGGGTATCATGCTGTTTCTGTAATAGCTGACGCCATGGCAAAACAGGTAATACCAGGCAAAAATTGGTATTTAGACATGGTCTGCAGGGTGATGGCAAATAATGATAAATATGATGGACTAAAAGACTATAAGAAACTTGGATTTGTACCGGAAGATAAATACTCTTCATCTGTATCTAAAACATTGGAATATGCATATGATGATTATTGTGTTGCCCGAATTGCCAGCGCTAGCAGTGTCTCATTGCCGCCTGAGATATCTGAAAGTAAACAATATTATAATAGGAGCAAGAATTTTTTGAACGTTTTTGACTCGTCAACTGGCTTTATGCGGCCGAGATTGAGTGATGGTACTTTCAAATCGAAGTTTGACCCGCTAAATACCGATGAGCCGGGTTTTATAGAAGGTAACGCCTGGAACTATAGTCTCTACGTACCACAAGCTCCTTGGACACTCATAAAATTAATGGGGGGCAATAAAAAATTTGTCCGCCACCTCGATTCGCTGTTTACCATGCAATTGCCCGATAGTTTTTTTGCCAATACGGAAGATATTACCCGCGATGGCATTATAGGCAATTATGTACATGGAAACGAGCCAAGTCATCACATTCCCTACCTGTATAATTTTACTGACCGACCCTGGAAAACTCAGGAGAAAGTACGAATGATATTAGACAAAATGTATCATCCCACACCTGACGGGTTGAGTGGTAACGACGATTGCGGGCAGATGAGTGCGTGGTATGTTTTTAGCGCATTGGGTTTCTATCCGTTCTGCCCGGGGAGTGAATTTTATGAGTTGGGCAGTCCATTGGTTAATGGTGCCGCGATACATTTAGAGAACGGAAAGACATTTTTTGTAAGGGCAGTCAATCAGGGTAAAAAGAATGTTTATGTGTCTAAAGTTTTACTAAATGGGAAACGCATTGATCTGATGAAATACAGAACCCATGAACTATTGCATTTTGAAATTGTAAATGGTGGAGAATTGGTCTTTTTTATGAGCGATAAGCCAAACAGAAATATTAATAAATAGAAATGAATTGCAATATGTTGCGCTGGAAATTACCGTTCGTTCCTTTTTCCGACCGTTTGTTCCTTTTTTTTTGATGGGTATATTTTGTTGCGCTAACTTAGTGCTCATTATTTAATTGAAAATATCCCATTATGAAAAATGCTTCTTTACCCACAGCACATCTGCCCACAATTTTACCGGGCCCATTAACCTTCATTTTACCATCTTTCTTGCCAAATATTGGCCAATCGGGCTATGTTAGCTCTTGCGGGTATTCCCAAAACTATTTTCACTCCGGCGCGTAATTCCTACACGTATAACTGGAGAATATGCCATTGGGCGAGAGCGTTGGGGTGATTTTACGAAATAGGGCATTTTTCTGTCGGATTTCCAGCCTAAACTCATTGCTCAATTTCATCTATTAACCTTCAATATTTAAGCTTACATAAAAATTTACCCTTATGGAAAAGAACATTTTACTCAGAAATTTTAGATTTGCATTGATCTTATCAGTGGTTTTGTCTTTATGCCAAATAGGGTTTGGTCAAACGATAACCCCAATTGCCATAACCCACCGTGCCGGATATGAGAGTGGATGCTCTGGAGCTGGGTTAGGTGACGGAACGGCTGCAACAGGCGCATGTGCCAGTTTCAGCACAGTTACCGGGCTGGCTGTTGATACAGCAGGTAATCTTTTTATAAATGATATTGGTAATTCCCGTATCAGGAAGGTTAATAAGGCTACCGGTATACTGTTGACTATTGCGGGTGGCGGAACTGGTGGCGATGGTGGACCGGGTGCGCTTGCGGCTATCGGGTCAGTAAACGCCATGTGTGTTGATCGTGCAGGCAATTGCTTCTTTGTAGATCAGAGTGCAAACTCGATTAGGAAAGTATCGGCAACTACTGGAATAATCTCCCGCATTGCTTCATTTACTTCCACGACAGCATACAGGTCGGGTATTTACGCAGACACCAATGGTAATATCATTTATTCGAATGGATATAAACTTTTGAAGCAGAACCTTTCCAGTGGTGCAGTGCAAACAATTGCGGGTACAGGAACAGCTGGTTTTTCTGGCGACGGTGGGGCGGCAACGGCCGCACTCATAAATACGCCAAATGCAATTACTGGAGATGGAGCAGGGAACATTTATTTTGCTGACGGTGGCAACCAAAGGATCAGGAAAATAAATACCTCAGGTATTATTTCAACCATCGCAGGTGGTGGAAATTTATATCCTGAAGGTTGTAATGTTTTCAATGCACGGCTGTTTCCCATGGCATTGAGCCTTGATACACTTGGTAACATATATATGCTGGATTCTCTTTGCGACGGAGTTAAGCGTATTGACATATCTACTGGAATTG
>CANCOG010000548.1 GCA_947379685.1 Flavipsychrobacter stenotrophus
GCAGGCAATGGAAGTGCAGGATACGCCGGAGATGGCGGATACGCCACAGCAGCAGTGTTTAACACTATAAATGGACTGGTGGTTGATGCCGGAGGCAATTTGTTTATTGCCGATTATCTAAATAATGTCGTGCGAAAAGTGAGTACATCTGGGATAGTGTCCAAAGTGGCAGGTAGCCCTACTTCTGCTGGGTTTTCAGGTGATGGTGGCATGGATACAGCTTCAAAACTCTACAGACCGGCCGGCATGGCCTTTGATAATAGTGGTAATTTATATATTTCTGATAACGCAAACGCCAGAATAAGAAAGGTTACTACCGGACATATCATTAGTACAGTTGGTGGAAGCGGCAGAACGTCTGCTGTCGGATCTTATGGTGATGGTGGGTTAGGAATTAATGCCCTGTTAAACAACCCAATGGCTGTTTGTATTGACGCTGCCCAAAATATTTATGTTGCAGATGCTGGAAATCATATAGTAAGAAAGCTCAGCCCGGACGGCATAATATCAACATTGGCAGGAAACGGCAGCACTGGCAATACGGGCAATGGTGGCCCTGCAACAAATGCCCGATTGGCAAAGCCGTCCTCGGTTGCCATCGATAGAATTGGTAATCTATTCATTTGTGACGAGGCAAATCATTGTATCAGAAAAGTGGATACCAGTGGCGTTATTGTAAGATTTGCGGGTAATTCAACAGCTGGCTTTAGCGGCGATGGAGGTGCGGCAACAGCTGCGCAGTTCAATCATCCGATTCACATTATTTTTGATAAATGGGGCAATCTGTTAGTCGCCGATAATACTAATAACAGAGTTCGGAAAGTGGACACTACAGGATTAATTACGACAATCGTCGGGACAGGTAGTACCGGTTTTTATGGTGATGGTGGGCAGGCAACGGATGCGCTCATAACAGCACCTTCAGGGATGGCTGTCGATGATTCCGGTAATTTATATTTGGGCGGTAGTTCAAGGGTGAGGAAAGTAGCCCTTACGGGCATAATATCTACGATTGCCGGAACCGGAGCCTCCTCAGCTACTGGTGATGGCGGACCTGCAAGCACGGCCACGTTTTACAATCCAAACGGGTTGGCTTTTGATAAAGTGGGCAATTTATTTGTTTTGGATGGAGGTTATTACATCAGACGTATAGACACTTCAGGCATCGTTTCCCTTTATGGCGGAAGATACGGATATACCGGAGCTTCCGGCGATGGGGAATCAGCTTTGATGGCCAACATTTCCAGCTCCTTCGGCATTGTCACAGACAGCGCGGGTAACCTTATTTTTCCTGATGCAAACAATAGTCGCATACGGAAAATTTTCTCCACCCGGTTGCATATCACCACTGCCAATGATACTTTATGCGCGGGCTCAGGCGCCTTGTTTACTGCTACGGTGGTGAATGCCATAGGCATTGTTCCAGTCTATCATTGGCATAGAAACGGTGTAAGTGTAGGGACAGATTCTTTTGCCTGGGTCTCTGGCGCCTTAGGTAACGGTGATGTAGTTACCTGTACACTTACCGATAGTATTACGGGTACGGTTTTTGCGATTTCCGACACTATCAGGATGACCGTTCTTCCAATCGTGTCGCCTTCAATAGTTATCGCATATTCAACTGCTGATACCATTTGCGCAGGTGCACTTGTTACCTGTACGGCGCTCATTATTGCTGGTGGTAGTTCACCTGTATTTACCTGGACCAATAATGGATTTGCTACGGGTACTACTGACACTACATTTTCCTTTATACCCAATAACGGAGATGTAATTAAATGCCGGTTATTGAGCAACCAGACTTGCCGGTTGTACGACACCATTTCCAGTGTGCCGAGAAGGTTTGTTGTTATTGATACACTGATGCCGGCAGTCGCCATTCATGCGAACTACAGCGATACTATTTGTAGCGGTGTTAGTGTCCTGTGTACGGCGATCCCGGCAAATGGCGATCCGTCTGCCAGGTATACCTGGTATAGGTTCGGTTACCCCAACACAACAGGAGATACTTTCGCATATGGACCATTGCCACATGATTCTACTTATTGCAGGATGACCAATACCGGCCGTTGTAAATTAAAGGATACGGTCTATAGTGCCCCTAAAATATTCACCTTCCGCGACACCATTTTCCCTTCGGTGACAATTACTTCCGACCTCGGTGATACAGTGTGCAGTAATCTGGCTGTTAACCTCACGGCGATAGCTGCGAATACAGGTACTCATTATAGCTTTAGCTGGTATGTTGGATTGGGGCTTGATTCTCTTATGCCAGGGGCAAGCTCCGCTCATTATCGATATTGGCCAAGGAATGGAGGAGAGGTTTACTGTAGCGTTAATTGCGTCTATGACATTTGTGTGTCACGAGTTCCGGCGTACAGCAATATTATCAAGTTTACGGTATTGGATACTCTTCAATCGTCAGTTAGTATTGTTACAACGCCGGGAGATAATATTTGCCCGAACCAGTTACTCACATGCAAAGCACTTGCAGTTAATGGCGGGCCTGATTCTATCTATTACTGGTACCTGAATGGCAAGATATCAACTGGATTCCGCGATAGTTTTGCGGTTTACCCTGCTGCCGGTGACCAAATCAATTGTATAATGGTGTCTACCAAACCCTGCGCTAATGTGGGGAATGTTACCAGTGAAACACATACGATCAATATTTTAGGAGCGGTCACCCCAACCGTAGATGTGTCAGTCACCCCGGGTGCGAGTATACGTATTGGCAAGGAAGTAACCCTTACTGCAACGGGTACCAATCTCGGCGCCAATCCGAAATTTGATTGGCTCAGAAATGGTGGCTGGGTGGCAACCGGCAATCCGTTTAAGTATACACCGGCCTATGGCGACGTCATTTACTGCCAACTCACCAGCTCCGAAACCTGTGCAACACCTTCGGTGGTCAATTCGCTCCCAGTTGCAATTAGCGTTGACACAACAGTATCTGATTATGCCGGGATATACCCCAACCCCAATGCAGGAACGTTTAAGATACATCAGTCCATAGATGGGCCGGATGGAATGAACATCTACATGACTATTTGCGGGATTGATGGAAAGGTCATTCACCAGCAAACACTCGTAGTAAAAAACAACCTGGTAACAGCTGATATTTCACTTGGCCGCAATCTGCCCGAAGGCGTTTACCTGGCCTCGCTGGTATATTTTACCGGCAAGTTGCCATTGTATTTTGTGGTGAGGTATTAATAAGCGTCGGGGCTTTAGTAGGGTTGCCTGTGTTAGTTTTTTGCCCTAATGTTATGGTTTAATTTCATGGGTGGTTTTTGCTCCAATAATTTCAAACACCCAACTTGTTACTTTAGTGCATTAAGTCGTAATTTCGCTACTTAACTTCCCAAAAGTGAAAGCCATTATCCCCGTTGCCGGAGCCGGTACAAAGCTTCGTCCGTTAACATATACCCAACCGAAGGCACTGATCCCTATTGCCGGGAAAACGATTCTCGGCGTTATTGTAGACCAGTTGATAGATGCCGGAGTAACAGAATTCGTATTTGTGATCGGTTACCTGGGTGAAAAGATCCAGCGATACATCGAAAAGAGATATCCCACACTGAAACATACATTTGTTACCCAAAACGACCGCCGGGGCACTGGCCATGCAATATGGCTTACTGCCGATGCAGTTGGTAATGATGAGGTAATGATCGTGCTGGGCGATACTGTTTGTGATTACAACGTAAAAGAAGTACTCAACAGCAACGTATCGCAAATTGGTGTTCGCAAGGTTGATGACCCACGCAGCTTTGGTGTTGCTGAACTCAACGATAAAGACAATGTAGTGCGCATGGTGGAAAAGCCACTGATTCCCAAGAGCAACATGGCCATGG
>CANCOG010000549.1 GCA_947379685.1 Flavipsychrobacter stenotrophus
AATAAAATATTTTCACGAGTATTGAAGCAACCCAACCTTAGCCTTACACCAGCTTCAACAGCCAATGATGTTACAGGCTGGACATCGCTCACCCACATGATTCTGATTGATGACATTGAAGTTCACTTTAAAGTAAAATTCAAGCTGAATGAGATCATGAAATTCAGCAATGTAGGTGAAATGATCACCTGCATTCATAAAAAGCTCAATAAATAGTATTGCTTCGTTTCAGCTAAAACGCTGGCTCCCTATCGACAGCCAGCTTGAACATAAAAATACCTTTTAATGCTTTTTAATTCGTTCCAGTTTTTATTGTTCTTCCCAATTGTTACCATTATCTATTTCTTACTACCCCATAGATTTAGATGGTTTCATTTGCTGGTAGCAAGCTGTATATTTTATATGGCTTATATACCTGTTTATATTCTCATCCTGTTTTTTACAATTGTCATTGATTATTATGCCGGCATCCTGATAGAGAATGCCCCTGAAGAAAAAAAGCAACGGTTTTTGTACATGAGTGTAATAGCAAATGTGGGTGTGCTGGCGTTTTTTAAATATTACAACTTCTTCATCGACAACATTAATCAACTACTACATATTTCAAATACCAGCAGTAGCTTACCACTCCTAAATATCATTTTACCTATTGGCCTTTCGTTTCATACGTTCCAGGCCATGAGCTATACTATTGAAGTGTACAGGGAAAACCAGAAAGCTGAAAGGAATTTTGGAATTTATGCGCTTTATGTAATGTTTTATCCGCAACTGGTGGCAGGCCCTATAGAAAGGCCACAGAACATTTTGCATCAGTTTTACGAAAAACATAATCTTGACTATGATAATGTAGCGAAGGGTATCAGGCAAATGTTATGGGGACTCATTAAAAAAATAGTTATTGCGGACAGGTTACTTCTGGTAACTGACCCGGTGTTCAACCACCCTGCGGAACAATCGGGACTGACTCTTGCCATAGGATGTATCTTCTTTACATTTCAGGTGTATTGCGATTTTTCGGGATATTCCGATATAGCTATAGGTTGTGCAAAGGTTATGGGTTTTGACCTGATGACTAATTTCAACAGACCATTCGCCAGCAAAAGTATTTCAGAGTTCTGGCGAAGGTGGCATATTTCACTCTCGACCTGGTTTTTTGATTATCTGTTCAATCCACTTGTGGCCACCCTAAGACGTTGGCGTAAATGGGCAATAGTTTTCGGGTTGATGCTTACATTTATCCTGAGCGGTTTCTGGCACGGTGCCAGCTGGAATTTTATCTTTTGGGGACTGATGTATGGCGTTGCCCTTGTTTATGAATTTTACTCCCGAGACTTGCGTATCAAATACTTCGGAAAATTACCAATATCCCTTGCCAATGGCATCAGCATCTTTTTTACTTTTGGCTACGTGGCTTTCGCATCAGTATTTTTCAGGTCAAACACGCTTAAGGATTCATTCTTCATCATCAAAAAATTCGGAAGTATTCCCAGTGAAATTGGGAAGGCCATTGCAACCAAAAAGTTCGGCTTTCTGAACTTACCAAACGTAAAAACACAGATATTACCTTGCGTAATGCTGATCCTGGCCCTGGAAATAATTCAGTATATATATGTAACATACAAGTTAAAAGAGAACTTTAAAGACAAGCCCGCTGCTTTCAGATGGGCCGTATATTATTCCGGACTGGCAGCATTGCTCTTTTTAGGCGTTTACGAAAAGCACTCGTTTATTTATTTCCAATTCTAATTATGAAGAAATTATTTTATAAACTTTTGCTCGCCGGCCTGCCACTTATTGTGATCACCTGTTTATATATTTACGCCGACCCGTTTATGGTGATCTGGCACTATGATGAGTTGAAAAATTCATCACATAAGCATTTGGAACTGAATGAGGATTTCGTGGCTACTGAAGATTTCGTGAGGAACTATGATAAATTCAAATACGACACCTATGTCTTTGGCAGTTCCAGAGCTTCATTTTTTGACGGAGCACATCTGGAACAACTATTCGGGTCAAAAGCTTATTACAAATACACTGTAGCTCTAGAGACCCTTTACGGAGTTGAAAGAAAGCTGGAATTCCTCGATAAAAAAGGTGCAAACATAACAAATGTAATTATTGCAATAGATCCTGAAATACTGTCTTCAACCAGCGATAGTAAGGGGCACCTTTTCAAAAAGCATCCGCTAATTTCCGGAGAAAGCAACTTTGACTTTCAACTTGCCAGCTATAATGACATTTACGACCTTGAATTCATCTCTTCATACTACAAACTTTTCCACCAAAAACTTGCAGATGAAAAAGATATGGGAAAGGATCCCTACGCCCTTGCCGACGAAAAGATCTCTGCAAACAGCAATGGATACTACCAGGGTAAGAAAAAGGATTTTTTCGATCGTGGAACCGTCCAGAAATTTGCGAATCCAGTCATTGGTCCAACACAGAGAAAAATGCTTCGCAATATTGGAAGTATATTTGATCGTCACCATACAAACTATTACTTGATTGTGAATCCATTATACGACCAGGTGAAATTTTGTGCCGCTGACGTGCAAGCACTGGATTCCATTTTCGATAAGAAGAGGATCTTTGATTTTGCCGGCATAAACGAAATCACTAATAGCATGTATAACTATTACGAACCAAGCCACTATCGGCGGTTCATTGCAGAAGGGTTGCTGGACAGCATCGGAAAAGTGTCAAAGAAATAAACGGCGCAATCTAAGGTTCAATAAACAGAACTGCTGGTGTCGCTTATCCCAAAAAGTGTTACCCTAAGATTACATATCCTATTAATAAAAAATGCCGGTTTACAGCCGGCATTTGAAATATTTTGCATTTTTCATTGTTTCTAAAATGGAGCGTCTTCATCTTGCTTCCCAGGTTTCTTTTTGAAAGCTGGCGGGCCACCTAAGTCATCATCGTCCCAGTTTACATCGTTCGCTTTCGATTGCATGGTCTGGAAACCTCCGGGGATAAACATCTTTGAACCTCCGAAATCGCTGGTATCGCGCTTTATGCCAGCTGCAGGATTATCCCCTCCTGGGCCTTTAGGCGGCCCGGCATTAAAGGAATCAAAGGTATCTTCCATATCCACAAAACGCTGATATTCTTTTATGAAGCGGACCTTCTCTGTACCTGTACTACCATTTCTGTGTTTGGCTATATGTATGTGGGTTTCACCTTCAACAGTCTCACCCATGGCATCGTTGTTAATACCGTAATACTCCGGCCGGTACAGGAACATAACCATGTCGGCATCCTGCTCAATGGCACCCGATTCACGAAGGTCACTCAACTGGGGTACTTTTGATTCCTTTCTGGTTTCCACCGAACGGTTCAACTGCGAAAGTGCAATAATGGGTACTTCCAATTCCTTTGCCAACGCCTTAAGATCGCGGGAAATCTTACTGATCTCCTGTTCACGGTTACCGCCCTTATCGGTACCTGCCTGCATCAGCTGCAGGTAATCGATAATTATCATCTGGATATCGTGCTTTTGCTTCAGCCTTCTGGCTTTAGCCCTAAGCTCAAATATGTTCAATGCAGCCTGATCGTCAATAAATATTTTTGCCTCAGCCAGTTTGGCCATCCTTTGCGTCATTTGTACAAATTCGTGCTCAGGCATATTACCCCTGGTAATATTTTCAAGTTTAACATCGGTAACGCAACTCAGCAACCTTTTTACAAGCTGACCTGCACCCATTTCCAAGGAGAAGAAGGCTACCGGAAATGCCTTACCGGGGTTCATGGCTGCATTTAATGCCAGGTTCAAACAAAACGCTGTTTTACCCACGGCCGGCCTTGCAGCCAAAATAATGAGATCCGTTTTCTGCCAACCAGATG
>CANCOG010000550.1 GCA_947379685.1 Flavipsychrobacter stenotrophus
TCCGCCTGATGAAACGGTAGCCACAGCGGGTGCTGTTGAACTCCATGTTCCTCCTGTAGTTGTGGTGGTGTAAGTAATTGATGAGCCGGCACACAAAATGGAAGAACTACCACATACAATAGGAATGGTTGGTCCCTTTACTACAAATCCGTATCTGGCCGTGACGGTATTACAAGCATTGGAATAGGTATATAAAATCGTATCGCGGCCTGGAGCGATCGCGGTTACTGTACCACCGGACACTGTAGCAATGGAGTTGTCGGTTGTAGTCCATGACCCACCGGAGACTGAGTGGGTGAGTGTAAATCCGGTACCCGGACAAACATTGGTAACACCTCCGGAAAGGGCAGTAACAACGCCCGTCACACTCACTGAGATGCTTACAGTAGATTCATTATAACAGGCACCTGAGGTTACCCTGTAATACATAATTCCTGAACCTCCGCTTACGCCAGTAACCACACCGGCCGATGTATAGGAAATACTCGAGCTTCCATTGCTGCGCCATGCGCCACCGGAAGGAGTTCCGGATAGCGTAACAGAACTGCCCGAACAAACATTGGTGGCACCGGAGACCATAGGCGCAGCAGGCAATGCCACAACCTGAATATATACAGGCTTTGTGATCGAATCGATGCCATTAGAAACTTTTACGACGAAAGTATCCATGCCCGCGTATCCTGATGCAGGGTTATAGTACAACCCTGCCGGAGTTAAAATCCCTCCCGTACTGGTTGTGGAATAACTTGCGAAGGCAGTTCCATGTCTTGCCGGAGCGTCGAGGCTCCAGGTAACTGTAAGGCCCGAAAAAGCCTGGCTGACCTTAAGGTAAGGATTCAAAGTAGAATTAACCCAGTTGCCGCAAATGGCAATAGGGGTGGTAGGGCTGGAGTAAAAAGAAGGTATAGAACTTACTGCGATAGATTTTGAAACAGTAGAGCTGCTGCACATATTGGCCACAGTATAGCTGATAGTAGCTCTGCCCGGTTGAATTCCGCTTACTACGCCTGTGGTGCTGTTTACAGTTGCTATTGATGAAGATGCGCTGCTCCAGGTTCCGCCGGTAACTGAATTGCTGAGCGTAATTGTTGCGCCCGCATTTACAATGCCAGGACCTGAGATAGTATCGGCATGAAGTATTGGTAGTATAGTGATGGGCCAGGCAGCATATGCCGTGCCGCAGCCATTTGTTACAGCATAGGAAATTGTAGCCGAACCAGCACCCACACCTGTTACTGTGCCGCCTGATGTTATCGTGGCTATTGCAGTAGCTCCGCTACTCCAGGAACCACCGGTAACTGATGGCGTAATTGATGTAGTTCCGGCCGGGCATATAGGCGAAGTGCCATTCAACGTACCTGCTACAGGCAGGGGATTCACCGTAATTGTTCTCGATGATGACGCACTGCCGCAGCCATTGGTTACTGTATAAGTGATGTTAATAGTACCCGCAGCAACACCGCCAACCAGGCCGGATGCGCTAACAGTTGCCACGGACGTATTACTACTTGTCCATGAGCCTCCCGAGATACTGCCTGAAAGTGTGGTAGTTGCGGCTTCACAAACGGAAGAAGCGCCAGAAATCGTAGCCGCGACCGGCAATGGATTGACTGTTATTGACCTTGTAATAACCGCTGTGCCACAGCCATTGGTTACGGAATAAGAAATGGTGGCACTACCGGCAGCTACACCGGTGATGGTGCCGGCTGAACTGACAGAGGCAATGCCTGTATTACTACTTGCCCAGCTGCCACCACCAATGGTTGTTGACATGGAGGTTGTTGCAGCTACACAAACGGCAGCAGCTCCGCCTAATGTGCCTGCTAATGGCAGTGGATTTACAATAATATATTTTGCAGTTGAACAAGCTGATGACGTAGAATAAGTAATGTAGGCACCACCATGCGCAATACCTGAAACGACCCCGGAACCCGATGTTACACTGGCAACAGAAGCATCGCCACTGGTCCATGACCCACCTGAAAAACTGTGGTGTAAGGTTATAGAAGCTGACTCACAAACACTATCAGCCCCTGTAATAGCAGGGAAAGAAGGGTTAGATAAAGTTAGTGCGGTGGTGGTTGAAGGATCAAGCAACGTATTGGACATGCAACCCAAACGGGTTACATAAACATAAGAATAGTAACCGGCTGTGAGGCCGGTAAGTACGAAATTACCAGATGAATTAGCTGTAATGCTCACAAACACGATCGAGCTATTCCTTTCGTAAGAAAGGGTATACGCAGCACCAGGTATCAGCCCGCTGATGGAGAGTGTACCATCGGCAGCACCACAATAAGTTGGATTGGAACTGCCCAAAAATGAGATCACAATAGCCGGGTCGGTGAGGATAACCGGACTGGTAACGTGTGGATCGGCAACTGTATTGGACATGCAGCCCGAACGGGTTACTGATATGTAAGTATAATAACCTGCTGACAAGCCCGTTTTTGTGTAGTTTCCGGTGTAAGCTGCAGCTATGGTGTCATAGTGCGCTACCCCACTCAACTCATAAGCCAAAACATAGGAAGCGCCTGGAATCAATCCGCCAATAGTTATCGTTCCATCATTTGCCCCGCAGGTTGTGGGGTTGGTAGAGCCGAGCAAAGAAATAGTAATAACCGGATCTATGATCTGGATAATGCTGGTCATGTGCGGGTCGGCCAGGGTATTGGACCGGCACCCATGGCGGGTAACTGAAATATAGGTGTAAAACCCGGGATAGAGCCCTGAAATAACATAATTGCCATAGGTACTTGCCGTAATTCCGGAATCGGTATGACCTACTCCACTTATTTCATAATCAAGGTCATAAACAGCTCCGGGAATGAGGCCGGTAAAGGAAATGGAACCATCGTGAGCGCCACAGGCAGTGGGGTCGAGCGTATCTAACAACGAAATGTTGATCACAGGGTCAGCAAGAATAATGGTGCTGGTTACGTGCGGATCGGCAATTGTATTGGAAAGGCATCCTTCCTTTCTCACTGATATATAGGTATAGTAGGCAGGAATGAGGTGGGTCATTTCGTATTGCCCTCCAGTGTCCGATGTAATACTGTCGTAATGAGCAACACCACTCAATGTATAATTGAGCGTGTAACCCGTTGAACGATCGAGGTTAGTGAGCAAGATGCGGCCATCATTGGCACCGCAACCTGTAGGACCTGAATAGTCGACAAGGTAGATGGTTGTACCCACAACCTTAATTGGAAACGTAGCAATTGAAGTGCCGCAGGAATTGGTGATAGCATAAGTGACCGTGTCCCGGCCCGGATAAACGCCTGTAACCCAGCTAGGGGAGGACGCCCAAGGAATAACCGATCCACGCGCATTAACGACACCCCAGGTACCGCCGGAAACCGATTCTGTCAATGGTATTGAAGTACTCCGGCAAACAATGGAATCACCTGAAATAACACCTGCATCAGGCAATGGATTCACAGTAATTGTTGTAGTAGCGCTTGCAGAGCCACAGGTATTGATTAGCGTGTATGATATGGTAACACTTCCTGAAGATACCCCTGTGGCAGCGCCAGCACTATTGATTGTTGCAACTGAAGGACTTGATGTGCTCCACGTTCCTGAGGGTGTGGCGTTGGAGAATGTAGTTGTTGCGCCTTCGCAAAACGAAACGGAACCAGAAATAGCGGAAATTGATGGCAGGTAGGCAAGGTGAAGTAAAATGCTGTTAGAAGTGGCTGCGGATGCAGAAGCAGTGTCATCAAACAAATCGCACCATATGCTATCGCCGGCAGTAATTGGACCGGCAGTAAAACCTGAACTGTCGGCACCTACGCTTGTACCATTCTTTTTCCAGTGAAAATGGGCAGAAGTTACCCCC
>CANCOG010000551.1 GCA_947379685.1 Flavipsychrobacter stenotrophus
CCGCAGGAAAAGCAGGCTGTTTGCCTTAACTGATTGCCACAACTCGTCGCCAAGTAGCGTGAGTAATAAACAACAGAACCCGGCACACGACGAAAAAACAAGATTATGGCTCCTACCCTGGTAGTAGAAAAAAGAACCCAGCCCAACAAGCGAAACCAGAAATACAATTGTTGCCCTTGGGGTAACTTCGCGTTTATACCATTTAACTGTGGCATAAGCAAAACCCAGAAATAGAATGAGTACTTCAACATTCCAGGGATGTATGAGTGGCATAGGGAGCAACCCATAACCCAGCTTGCCGAACAACCAAATAAACGAGAACAGAAGTTTGAAATCCGGCCAATGGCCATATGACAAATAGGAATAGCACCCAAATAAAAAAATCACCATACAGGAAACTACTGCCACCCGGAACAGGTGAAGTATTGAACGCTGTGCAGCAAGTTTTCGATCGGGATTCTCAAATTCACTAAAAGAACTTGCCAGTATCCATGCAACGAGGCAAACCAAGCCGAATTCTGGATTCCAGAGAACAAAAAAGCTTGAAAGCAAGGTTGTCCACCAATAAACTGCTTTGCTCTTTGTAATGAGATAACTACTTGCCAGCACTAGTAAAACAGAAGGCAAAATATACCGGATGGGATAAAATGCAAAAAAACTATCGAACGGCGTGATTAATCTGGAATTCAGGTAAGGAAAGAATATAGTTGTAATAAAACCAGCAAACAAAATGAATTTATTCCGTACCCACTTCTTAAGAAAATAGAAATTCAATACAAACGAAAAGCCTGTAAGCACAGCCATAACCAGTGAGAATTTCAATACGCTCAGCCCAAAGAGCTGAAACAATGGATTCAAAAAAACAGGATACAGACCATAAGTATTTGAAAAACCATTCACCAGCATGGGTGTGCCCGCATAAACCTGCGTCATCGCATAATACACCGCATTAAAATCATATTTGCCATCTAAAGTGTAGGGTATTCGATAGGTGTTCATGGTAACTATGCTCAAAACCAGCACCATGATTGCAAGATAACCTGCTCGTTCCATGAACCGGGATAAAATAGCAAAGTCCTTAATTTGCTTCCTTCTAAAAAATAGGATTGAGATAAAAGGAACTATGACAAGTGTGTACAATATCAGATACCGGCCCAGAAAAAGCCCTCGAAAAAAGAACTCAAAATTGGTCTTACAATAGTAGTCTCTCGCATTTTGGGGCCTGTCACTCCAGGTTGAGGAATACGGGTTATGAGCTGCAAACCCGGCATAAATAAGTATTGCAAGAAAAATAATAGTTATGATTGTAATAGCCTCATAAAATCGGGATGCCGCCAGACCTTTCAAAAACGCTAGTTTTGAAAACAAAATGTAGAAAACGAGAAAGCTGGGTATCAGAGTTGCAATCCCCAACCGGAACCTCAACGACTCGACAGGCTCCGGATGAATAGGGCCCTTATACACAATTTTATGAGCAGCCTTTGCAATGAAAGCCGGATCGGGATGGTATAAAAAGTGAACTACAAAGAGAATGCATAAATAAAAAAAAACAGAAGCTGCTATGGAAAAGAGCCACAGCAAAATCTGTTCTTTTACTAAATATTCTTTATCGTTAGCAATACCTGATGAACCCTTGCCTGACATCCGGAACATAGCGTTCATTTATGCGAAAACAAAATATCAACCATAATTCCGGAACCAACGAAGCATAATTAACCAGCTGTATACCAAAGGACATAACTACTTTCTGCCCATCATTGGCATTCCAGGCATACCGGCACCCATTCCCTTAAACTTATTCATTTGCGCCATCATCTGCTTCATTTGCTCAAACTGCTTCATGAATGCATTTACTTCGTTAACTTCCTTACCACAACCCTTTGCAATACGCTTACGGCGAGGCACATCAATTATTTCAGGGTTACTGCGCTCGTATGGCGTCATCGAATTGATCATTGCTTCAATACCCTTAAATGCATCGTCAGAAATATCAATATCTTTAATAGCCTTGCCTACGCCAGGTATCATCGCCAACAGGTCCTTGATGTTACCCATTTTCTTGATCTGGTTCAACTGCTCCTTAAAGTCTTCAAAATCAAATTTGTTAGCACGTATTTTCTTTTCCAGCTTTTTAGCCTGTACTTCGTCATACTGTGCCTGCGCACGCTCAACTAGGGTAGTAATATCACCCATGCCTAAGATACGTTGAGCCATACGCTCCGGGTAAAACACGTCGAGCGTATCGAGTTTTTCACCCATGCTCACGAACTTGATTGGCTTATCTACCACATACTTGATAGACAAGGCAGCACCACCACGGGTATCACCATCGAGTTTAGTGAGTACCACACCAGTGAAGTCAAGTCGCTCGTTGAATGTTTTGGCCGTATTCACAGCATCCTGACCAGTCATAGAGTCAACTACAAACAGGATCTCATGCGGGTTAACTGCTGCCTTTACATCAGCAACTTCACGCATCATCACCTCGTCAATAGCCAAACGACCCGCAGTATCTATGATTACCACATTATTGCCATTTTGTTTGGCATGTGCAATGGCATTCAATGCAATAGAGACTGCGTTTTTATTATCTGGTTCGCTGTATACTTCAACTTTAACCTGCTCACCCAGTACTTTCAACTGGTCTATCGCTGCCGGACGGTAAATGTCACAGGCAACAAGCAATGGTTTCTTACTTTTCTTGTTTTTAAGGAAATTGGCTAATTTACCAGAGAAGGTCGTCTTACCAGATCCCTGCAAGCCAGCAATAAGGATAATAGTAGGCTTTCCGGAAAGGTCAATTTCCGATGCTTTGCCGCCCATCAGCTCTGCCAACTCATCTTTTACAATTTTCACCATCAACTGGCCAGGGCTTACCGAAGTAATAACCTTCTCACCAGTTGCTTTTTCTTTTACCTTGTCGGTAAATTCCTTGGCAATTTTATAGTTAACGTCCGCATCAACCAATGCACGCCTTATCTCCTTTACAGTAGTGGCTACATTGATCTCATTAATACGGCCTTCGCCTTTCAGTTGTTTGAACGCGGACTCGAGCCGCTCACTTAAATTTTCGAACATAATGGATAATAATACCCTGCTAACAGGCAGGCTGGGTCAACACTTTAATTCCGGAGTGCGAAGTTAATTTAAATTAAGTAAAAGTGGTGACCTGAATTACAGAGAATTGAACAGCCATTTAGTTGCCCCCCCTACAACTTCACAAACTTCCACACCACACTACCCTGCTCCCCTTTCAGGTTAACAAAGTAGAGGCCGGCAGGTAATGATTTGATATTTACCTGTGTTTGGGATTGCGTGAGTTTTTCTGAGATCATGGTTTTACTTACGCTGTTCGTAATAGTGTATGTGTTGAAGCTACCATCTGTTGTCGTAATGTTGAGCACGTCATTGGCGGGGTTGGGGAATATATCAAACTTGGATATTGGGGCATTGTCAACTGTCAATATCGGGCAACCGATGCTATTATCAACACCATTGGTCATTACAACAGGATTAATGTCAAAATATATACCAGCCCTGTTAGCGATCGACGTACCATAAGGCAATCCTGCCTTTGTCTTAATGTTGTAAATGAATGCACCGTCACATTTTCCGTGATGAGACGTGTCCAGTAGGTTGATATTCGGGAAATCAAACTTAAGTACATTATGCCCTGCTGCATCCTTCAGTTTGGTAACAAACATGGTATTTGAGGCCATCACCATTTCAAATGAATGAATATCCAGACCATCGGAAAGCGTATCCATTACAAAAATGTTATGCGCGGTGTCGTTCCCTGTGTTTTCAAATTGAACAGTATATTTTAACTGCGTTG
>CANCOG010000552.1 GCA_947379685.1 Flavipsychrobacter stenotrophus
CCAAATGTTATCACCACCACCAGCGTCAGAGGTGAACAATATCTGATTGCCGTCGGGGCTAAATCGGGGTTGTACCTCCATTGCCATGCCCTGGCGCAGCACCCTTGCTTCACCACCTGTTACGGGCATTGTGTAAATATCACCCAGGAGATCAAACACAATATCCTTACCGTCCGGCGATACATCAATGTTCATCCATGTGCCTTCGGTAACGCTAAACGTTACATCGTGGCCCGGCCCGCCTGGGTTATTAACATCCCATTTCTTTTTATCTTTCTCTTTTTCCTGGGCATAATTACAAAATGGCACTGCTGCTAGTAACAAAAATGCAACGAAGCGGTTAATGGGCATGACGTATCTTTTAAAATCGGGATAAAGATATTAAACGACCTATATTTTCCCTCCCCTCTTTTCTAACACATGTCAGTTACGGAAAGCGAAGGGCTTTATTGGGGAGTAGTCACAGTTATGATTACACCCAGGGTAAATATGTATTTCATTTTTCATTTCTATTGTATAGTTGCGATTACCTGCCGTCGCCCTACCCAGCATGATCTTTTCCATCCATCCCTGGGCGACCTAGTCCATGTAAGGGCGACCGTAAGGGATCGCCCCTACATTATGGACACAGATGCAGAAAATAGCAGACAACACAAATAATATTCTACAGTAGTACATTTGCAATTGGGATAGGTGAAGGGTTAAACAGAGCATCAAACGACAATAATAATTGTACTCCCAACCAGATTTTTACTTTTTATTTTTTAGTTTTAACTTTTTTCCACCTACTTTTGCACACTAAATTAAACGCATGGCAAAATCCATGCATTAAACTGACAAAAATGAAAAAAGACATTCATCCAAAAGGATACCGTTTAGTTGTTTTTAAAGATACATCAAACGAAACAATGTTCCTGACCCGCTCTACAGCGCCAAGTAAGGAAACTGTATTATGGGAAGACGGCAACGAATACCCAGTAATCAAGGTCGAAATCTCGAACACTTCGCACCCATTTTATACCGGTAAATCAATGTTCGTGGATACTGCAGGTCGTATCGAAAAGTTCAAGAAGCGTTACGAGAAGAAAACTTCTTTATAATATTACAAGCATTATTGCTTGCACACCGAATAAAAAATCCCGACTTTTGTCGGGATTTTTTATTTACAGTATGTATTCCATCTCCGTTGACGGCAGGACCAGGAATATCTTTTTTATAGATCAGTATGAATTATATTTTATTCGACCACAGGAGGTTACAGTTCTTACCTTTTACACATACACGCGCAGTTGCCGATATCCGCTGTGGCATTTTCACAATGCGCGAGCGTTGGGAATATTGTTTGCAACAAACGACTGACACACTCACAGAAAATTATCTGCAGCCGTTGTATGAACGTGCGCCAACTCATGAAAATATTTATATCAATGGCAGTGTTTTTGGCAACACGGCTTTAACAGAGGCACTGCAGAAGTTGAACAACAACGAGAAATTGGTTAAGGACGGTCTGGTATTGGCAGCTAAAACCGATTTTATACCTGTAATTGGCGAAATGAGCGACCGGTTTTCCGGAATGGAAAGGGTTGAATATTTGGGAGACGTATTTTCGTTAACGCACATCTGGGAAATTTTCTCGCACAATGACCGTGCGATCAAGGGAGATTTTGCCCTGCTAACCAGCGGCCGGACCAGCGCCCCCCTACCCGACAACATAAATGTTTCCGGTACTGAAAACATTTTCCTGGAACCAGGTGCCCGCATTAACGCTGGTTGCATTATTAATGCCACAACAGGACCGGTTTACCTTGGCAAGGATGCCGAGATAATGGAAGGATGTATTATTCGCGGTGCATTGGCGATGTGCGATCATGCAACCCTAAAAATGGGCGCAAAAATATATGGCCCAACAACCATAGGCCCGGGCTGTAAGGCTGGAGGAGAAATAAGTAATGTTGTGTTCTTTGCCAATAGTAATAAGGGGCACGATGGTTTCCTCGGCAATTCGGTTATCGGTGAATGGTGTAACCTGGGTGCCGACACCAACTCTTCGAATCTCAAGAACAATTACGATGTAGTGAAGATTTGGGACGAACAGAGCAACATGCTTGTGAAAACCGACCTTACTTTCTGCGGCCTGCTCATGGGCGACCATAGCAAGTGCGGCATCAATACTATGTTTAATACAGGTACCGTAGTAGGTATTTCGTGCAATATCTATGGTGGCAGTTTTCCTGAAAAATTCATTCCTTCGTTTTCCTGGGGAGGAAGTGATGGCATGGTGACCTACGAATTTAATCGCGCAATGAGTACAGCAAACCGCATGATGGCCAGGCGCAACAAACAACTGACAGAAGCGGAGATTGGGGTAAACAGGCACGTATTTGAACACACTGCCACTCAAAGGGAGCACTTTGGCGCTGCTGGAGTAAAAAATGACTAAAGATATTGACGGTAAACCAATTGAGTATATAAATTGCGCCATATTCACCCCAACCCTAAAGGGTGACATGTTATCCAAACCAGGCTAACGGTGAAATTTTAGGTTCCTAATGGCTCATCCCATAACGATCAAAATTAGAGCCAACAGGCATCCGGAATGAAGAATTCAAGTAACAGAACAATCTTTAACCAAGTATATAATTTTATTTCATTGAATTTCAAATTTTAAAAAAATGCGTAAAAAAATTGTTGCAGCAAACTGGAAAATGAACCTCACCCTTGCTGAAGGGAAGAACCTTGTAGATGGCATTCTGGCGGGCTTGCCTGCCCTTAGCGATGCCAGAAGAGTAGTGATCGCGTCTCCCTTCACCGCTATTGCTCAAACGGTTGCTCAGCTTCAAGGGAAGCCATATATATATCCGGGTGCCCAAAACTGTTACGCAGAAAATGCAGGCGCTTACACTGGCGAGGTTTCAGCCTTAATGCTGAAGGACGCTGGCGTACAATACGTGATTTTAGGCCATTCTGAGCGCCGCGAATATTTTAAGGAAGACAGCGCACTGCTGGCTAAGAAAGTGAACCAGGGACTATCAAATGGACTGCAGGTGATCTTTTGCTGCGGAGAGCCGCTGGAGATTCGTGATGCCGGCACCCAGAATGCACATGTGGAGCAGCAAATTAAGGAAGGGCTATTCCATCTGGACGCAGCACAACTCACGAATATTGTGATTGCCTACGAACCAATATGGGCAATAGGCACAGGGCGCACTGCTACCAGCGCACAGGCACAGGAAATTCATGCACATATTCGCCAGGTTATTGCTAAGCAATATGGAGCTGACGCGGCAGATAATATGTCCATACTTTACGGCGGAAGTTGCAAACCATCGAATGCAGCAGAATTATTCGCCTGCCCCGATGTAGATGGTGGCTTGATTGGCGGCGCGGCTTTAAAGTCCGATGAATTCCTGGGCATAATTAACGCGATGGTAGGGCAATAAAAAATATTCGAAAATAGTTTTGCTGTTAAGAAACTGTCTCGTATCTTTGCACTCCCAAAACGGGAATGGCGCGTTGGTCAATCGGTTAAGACGCCTCCCTTTCACGGAGGAATGACGGGTTCGACTCCCGTACGTGCTACGAAAAAAGGCAATCATTAATTTGGTTGCCTTTTTTGCTTTTGGGGCTAGTTGTAGCAAAAGCCAGGAGCAGTTTTTTTGCATCCTCCGGAAGTTTCAAGCCCTTAATTGTACGCTGCATGTTGGCTCTCCATGAGTTGTAATTACAGAGTACCATGTCGTTTACAGCCCAACTCATGAATTCAACAAAAGCACACTGGGGCCAATAAATTCAATTCTAATTTTATTTGCCATCCGAAATTTCGAATCAGACT
>CANCOG010000553.1 GCA_947379685.1 Flavipsychrobacter stenotrophus
AACTATATAACGTCCCTACAACTGATGCTCGGCGGCAAGCCCTCGGCAGCTATGAAGCAATTGAAATTCGATGAACTGCTGCTGCACCTGCTTGAACAACAGCCATGGGCGGTACTTTCATTACAAACAGGAAGGAAACTGGGCTTTGACGATGTCGCCTTCAGGATGGTTATAGAAACCAACATTACCAATAATCTTACACTCGAAGAATTTGCGTTTTTATGCAACACCAGCCTTTCTACTTTTAAAAGGAGGTTTGTACAGATTTTCGGGGCGAGTCCGAACAAGTGGATGGTGAAACGCCGGATGGAAATTGCGGCCACCCTTTTGCAAAACCAGAAGGAACGGCCCAGCGATGTTTATTACAAAGTGGGGTACGAAAACCACTCCAGTTTTAGTGAGTCGTTTAAGCAGGTCTTTGGTATTACGCCAAGAGAATACCAGGTGAACAATATGACCGCTTAGCCAATACCGGTATCAAAAGGTTTCGCGCAAAGGCGCTAAGTCGCAGTGCTCATTTTTTCAAGTAAGGGCTATTTTTTGTGAAGCCAAGATCGCAAAGAGGTGCTGGTTATATAAGATACTTTGACCGTTTAGCCGTAATAATTGAACCGGTTGCCGTACGGTGCCGTTTACTGGCCAGCTACTTTTGTGGAAAATAAAAACAACATGAACACCACAGAAAACAACAAAGCAATTGTACGCCGGTTCAACAAAGAATTCATTGAAGAAGGGAACATGGATTCCTTCAAACAACTGGTAGCCGATGATGTACACAACCATGCTGCACCTACCGGTGCCCCGGCGGGACCGGAAAGTTTTATCTATTTCCTGAACCATGTATTGCGTGCCGGATTTCCCGATATAAGAGTAGAAATATTGGAGCAGGTGGCTGAGGGCGACCTGGTGACCTCGCGCAAAGTGATCACTGGTACGCACATGGGAGAAATGCTCGGCATTGCGCCTACCCACAAAAAAGTGGAGATCAAGGTGATCGATATTATCAGGCTAAGAGATGGGAAGTATGTCGAGCATTGGGGGCAGAGCAATTTTGGAGATGTTATCAGAGAGTTGTCTGCGGCGAATGCTGAGTAAGACGAAAAATAAGGGCTATGCCTATAAACATCTTTGCCATCAATACCCTGCGTTTCCTCAATCGCTTTATGCTTATCATAGATAATAAAACAACCATAAATATGGATAAATCGGGAATCTTATTCCCAATTTATCCATATACTGTGAATTATTTTTTGATATAATTGATATGCTTATCCTCGCGCCAGCCATTCACTTTTGAGGATGCCAGTGATTACAATATCTTCTGTAATGCCATTACGGATGGCGCTTTGCCTGAGCACGCCCTCTACCTGGGCACCTAGTTTCTCGGCAACTTTTGCACTGCGCTTATTGGCAGGAGAAAAATGGATCTCAATTTTATTCAGGCTGGTTTTTTCGAACAAGAAACGAAGGAATTGCTTTAATGACTGTGTCACAATACCATGCCCCTCATACTCTTTCGCAATCCAGTAGCCCACCTGGGCCTTTTTTACTATGTGGTTCCATTGGTGCATGCCTATTCCCCCTATCACATTTCCATCAAAAAAGATACCCAATGCCAGCGACTCCTGGTTTTCAATTGCCTGCATGGAATACTTAATAAATTGCAGCGAATGATCTTGTTTAGTTGTCGGATTCACCCATGCCAGCCAGGGGCTCAGGTGCACTCTGGAATGGTTTATGGCATCGAACAATGCCGGGGCATCCTCGGGTTGCCACGATCGGAGTATAATGTCATTATTTACAGTAATATTCACCAAGGGATTACTTATTTAGCTTTTCCCACATTTCAGGAATACGTTTTATCCAGTTCAGTTCGCGCATTTTTGTACGAGCCTCTTCAACGGGCGAACCAAAATAGGTTTTGCCCGCTTCCAGACTAGAAGGCACTCCCGACTGCGCCAAAACAACGGCCCCTTTTCCTATCGTCAGGTCCTTGCTTACGCCTACCTGGCCCCACAAAATCACCTCGTCTTCAACGGTAGCTACACCGGCTATACCCACCTGCGATGCCATAATACAGTTTTTACCCACAACTGTATCATGCCCTATCTGTATGTGGTTATCGAGTTTTGTGCCCCTGCCAATAACGGTATCTCCACTCACGCCTCTGTCCACCGTGCAGCATGCACCTATTTCTACATCATCTTCAATTATTGTCCGTCCGCAGCTCAGCATCTTGCTATACTGAACTTCCTTATTCTTCGACCTTTTAAAATAAAACGCATCGGCACCTATTACCGTGCTGGCATGTATCACCACGTTATCGCCAATTATGCTATGGTCGTAAATGGACACGTTGGGGTGTATGAGGCAGTCCTTACCTATTGTAACATGATTGCCAACAAAAACGCCTGGTTGAATGATTGTGCCCTCCCCTATTACAGCCGAATCGCTGATCATTTTAGAGGCCGGCTCGAACGGGCGGAAACGCTTCACAATTTTAGTATAGGCTTCGAACGGTTCAGAGGTAACTAACAAGGTCTTGCCTTCTGGGCACGGTACATCTTTATTAATAATAATTACTGTGGCCGCCGAATTAAGGCATTTATTGTAATATTTTTCAAAATCGACGAACGAGATATCGCCGTGTTCTACTTTATGTATTTCATTGATACCTGTAGCTAGCTGGTGTTCATCACCCCTAATTTCTGCGCCAATAAATTCGGCCATCCATTGCACCGGTACCGGTTGTTCAAACTGCATTCGAGATAATTTTTACAAAAATACAATTTTGAAGGCGGACTGTTAAAATCTCTCTAAATACTTTCTTTGAAGTACTTTCGGTGTTCAATAAAATCAGACCGTTGAGCTTCATTAATTTAAATGGTAAAATGTACGACAGCGGGGCCGCTGGCCTGCCGGTGGACAATGGTGCATTCCGGTACGGTTATGGCATTTTCGAAACAATGCTGATCGAAAATGGACGCATTGCATTGAGCAAATATCACTTCGAAAGGCTTTTTGCTGGCATGAAGGCACTTCATTTTAATGTACCCAAACTACTAACTGCTAAAGCCTTTGAGAACTACATATTACTCACCGTTGAAAAAAATGATCTTTCTACGTTGTGCAGGGTTCGTCTGCAGGTTTATGCCGGAGGCGGGGGATTGTTTTCCAATGAAAGTTCACAGCCCGGGTTTGTAATTGAATGCTTCGCCTTGCCTGAAGATGCAACCAGCCTTAACGAAAACGGGCTAGTAGTTGGGGTTGCGCAAGGGTTACAGAAGAGCGCTGACTCATTCAGCAACCTGAAATCATGCAACGCACTCATTTATGCAATTGGCGCAAAACAGGCGAAAGCAAACAAATGGAACGACGCACTCATTAACAACACTGCAGGTAATATAATTGAAAGTTCCATCGGCAATATTTTCTGGGTGAAAGACGGTACAATTTTCACTCCCCCTTTGGCTGAAGGCTGTGTTGCTGGTGTAATGCGCAGGCACTTACTAGCTACCATAGCAGGAATAGAAGAAACGCCACTGACTTTGGAAACGTTGCTGGATGCAGATGAGGCATTTATTACAAATGCTATAAAAAGAGTAAAATGGATCGGAATGCTGGGAGAAAAGAAATTTGAACATAAAGTGATCAAACAGTTTGCAACAATATTATAATGCGTATTTATGGCAGGACAGGCATATCTGTCACCCCTTATAAATCAGATAAAATATTTTATGCCCAAAATCATTGCTTTTTAAAAGTAATTATCGTTCATTTGCAGCAAAACAATAAAATATGAAAAAAATACAAACTGG
>CANCOG010000554.1 GCA_947379685.1 Flavipsychrobacter stenotrophus
GCCGACTATGCCCAGTTTAAACAGGTGGAAGAGGCTGTTAGTGCCTATGTACGCCATAATACAGTTCATATACTGGTTAACAATACTGGCGGACCGGCAGGTGGCCCCTTGCTGGCGGCCAACCCAGGCGATTTCCTCAATGCCTTCCAGCAGCACCTGATCTGCAACCATATTATTACCAACCTGGTTGCACCCGGCATGCAAAAGGCGGGGTATGGCCGTGTTATTAATATTATATCTACGTCTGTCAAAATACCACTTCGGGGCCTTGGGGTATCCAATACCATCAGGGGAGCGGTAGCATCATGGGCGAAAACAATGGCGAATGAGCTGGGTGCGATGGGCATAACGGTAAATAACGTTTTGCCGGGTGCAACATCGACCGAAAGGCTGACAACCATTATTAATAACAAGGCTGCCAAAACCGGAAAAGACACCGAAGAAACCGCACAGGAGATGGTGGATGAAATACCTGCAGGCAGGTTCGGCAAACCGGAAGAGATCGCAGCTGTTGTTGCCTTCCTGGCGAGCCCGGCGGCTGCCTATGTCAATGGAACTTCGATTCCGGTTGATGGCGGGCGAACAGGGAGCATCTAAAATGATTGCCGCTGGCAATTTGTCATAAAAAGCCTCGCAGGTGGTCAATTGGGCAACAATACGCTGCCATAACTCCATTTTGCATAGTTTTTGCAATGGTTAACAACGTGTGCATTTTGACATAAATGTAACAAACAGTACTTTGAATGGTCTGTATTATTCATTAACTTTGGTGTAAATCGCATGATGTATGTTTGAAGATGATTATAACGACGACGAATGGGATTCAATAGAGGATATCCTCAGAAAATATGAGGATGTTAAAAAAGGCGATTCCACCAACATACTTGACGAGGAAGAATTTGAAAGTGTAATTGAATATTATTTCCAAAACAGCAACGAAGAACAGGCCCTTTTAGCTTGCGAAATTGCCCGCACTTATTATCCTTTTTCACCCGGTGTCTTGTTGCTCAAGGCTGAAATACTCACCCAATCACAAAAATACGGGCAGGCCCAAAAGGCGCTCGATGAAATGGAACAATACGACAATCATAATATTGATGCGGTCCTATTGCGTTCCGATATCTTCCTGGCACAGTTAAAATTCGACCAGGCTGCGCTTTGGCTGGAACAACAGTCGGGCAACTATAACGGTAAGGAAAAAACGGAAATACTACTTGAACTGTCGGATGTATATGACGAGAGTGAAGAGTTTGATGCCGTATACGATACCCTTAAACGGGTGATAAAAATTGATAAGCGTAACGAAGAGGCGCTGCAGAAGATCTGTTTCTGGGCCGAGTTTACAGGCAGGCTGGAAGAGAGCATTGCATTGCATACGCAGCTTACTGATGACGACCCATATAACGCACTGGCGTGGTTCAACCTTGGTGCTGCTTTTCAGGGGCTCAAACTGTATGAAAAGTGTATTGATGCCTATGAATACTGTGTTGCGATAGATGAAAACTTTGAGTTTGCCTACCGCAATATGGCAGATGCATACATGCGCCTGAAATATTACGAAAAGGCACTCGATGTCCTGGCAAAACATGTAGAAATTGCCAAGCCTGAAGATGTGATATTTGAAGCAATGGGCTATTGCTGGGAAAAAAGAAAAGACTTTACCAAGGCAAGGCAATTCTACAGGCAGGCTTCGCAACTAAGCCCGCAGGATGACGCCATTTTTTATAAGATAGGCGAAACTTACGCCCGGGAAAAACAATGGGAAAAAGCAGTAAAATCTTATTCAGTTGCACTGCACCTCGATAAGGAAAATGCCGCCTATTGCATGGCCATAGGCAATTGCCTGATGGAAATGGATGTAAAAAGCGAGGCCCTGGTATGTTACCTGAATGCCGTGCGCCTGAAACCGGGAAATAAGACAACATGGATTGCCCTGATACGTGGCTTGTTCATGACGAAGTACTATGACGAAGTGATCATTCAGCTTGAAGTAGCCCGGGACCACTGCGGCGAAAAGGGTGATTTCAATTACTACCACGCTGCTGCACTTTTTGAGCAGGGCAAGGTGAAGGAAGCCATGCTGCAACTGGAAAAGGGACTAAAGGAAACACCAAAAAAACTGAAGGTGTTTACCGATCTTAACGCTGAATATATGCTCCGTTCATCTGTAGCTGAACTAGTTAGCAGGTACAAAAAGAAATAAGAAATAACATATTTATACAAATCCCCTTGTTGAGCAGCAGGGGGATTTTTGTTTTGGCTCCATCCCTGAAAGCAGCATACAAATTGCCCGGCATGGTTTGAGACACCACCCCTTTCATAACAACATTTTTTTATTCAAAAGTATAAAATCTAAAAAACTAAGCATATATTTGGTAAAGAATAAAACCCGATGCTCATGCCAAGAGCAAATTTGCTGGCTGCTATCCTCTTGCTGTTTTGTTTCCATGCATCTGCTCAAAGGCAACTGGGCGTATCTGGCAGTAATTTTGACGCAGCCAATAGTCTGTTCCTGAACCCGGCAAATATTGGCGGCTGCAAGGAAAAATATATCCTCACTTTATTTTCAGTAAATGCGCTCCTGGACAACAACCTGGGTACACTCAAAAGCATAGGGAAATTAATAGGCGGTGCCAATTCGAATAATTCGGGCATCAAAAACACATTCAACTATACCGGAAATCTAAAATTCAGCATGCTGGCTCCCATGGCCGAAATAAGGGGGCCGGGAATCATTATAGGCCTAAACAACCAGCATTCACTGGCATTCACGACACGTTTGCGGGTATTCAACCAGTTCTATAATTTCAACAGATTACTATACGATGTGGCACTCAAAAACCCCCAAACAGTATCGCTGAACTTAAACATGAAGAATTTCAAGTGGACATTACATACCTGGAGCGAGGCGGGTCTGTCGTATGGTGGCATTCTGGTAGACAACAATAAGTGCCAGGTAAAGGTGGGCATCAAAGTCAACTTGCTGGGAGGGGTGGGGTACATCGGCCTGGATGGCAGGAACCTTGACCTGAGTTATACATCTGGCATCGATTCAATAGGCGCGAAAAATGCAAACCTGGTGCTATCCAGCAGCATATACAACGCCGACAATGCCATATCGGCTAACCAGATAATGGGGAACATGTTTGGTGGCGGTGGAAGAGGCTTCGGCGGCGATGCAGGTATTGTTTACAAATCGAAGTCGGGCAACGAAAACAGCAGCGCTAAGGATGATGACTATTATAAATTCGCCCTATCGCTTTCAATAACCGATCTGGGGTCCATTACCTACGACAGAATGTCTGATGCCACAATTACTGGTAGTGGCTCCCTCGAGTCGGCAGGGCTATCGGCAAGCGTAAAAAACTATGGTGAACTCAACAAATATCTGGCATCAAGGGGGTACAAAAACAATACAGTAATAAAACCCGATATAGTTTACCTGCCAACTGCCGTGCTGGGCAGCATAGATTACCTCATGATACCCAACTTCTATGCAAATCTTTCCATGGTTGTAAACGTAGCTGATGATTACCGATTTGGCAACAAATACTTTAGCCAGATCACCCTTACTCCGCGATATGACACTAAAAAAATGACGATCGGCATTCCGTTGACCTACAATACGCTCACGCATAACATCAGGTTTGGCCTTGGTGCGCGATACAGTAGCTTATTTATTGGCAGCGATGATATCTTGCTGCTATTTATGAGTGGCCAGTATGGGTTTAATATTTATTGCGGTGGGTCAATTATTATTCCCAAAAAAGGGAACGTTAAACCGGGGTGGTGATGCTCAACCTGCTGCTAT
>CANCOG010000555.1 GCA_947379685.1 Flavipsychrobacter stenotrophus
CACGCAGCTTAGCTACTTTGGCGTGCGGAGCTGTTCGCCAAAGTGCCGCTTTTTTTGCTACTTTTTTTGCGGCAGCACAAAAAAAGTAGAGAAGAAGCAGGGCAGGAGAGGCAATAAATATCATGTTTTCAGAAGGTTACATTTGTTTACATGAAATTATTCATTCCTACAATCAATTGTGTGTCGCCCCACGGTTGTGTCCTAAGGGGAGCTCTCTTGTAGTGCGGGTCGGGGTGAGGACGATTCGGAAGATTTGAAAGCCCCCGATCTGACCTTCTTTCATTTATGTAATATCCAATTGCTTACCTAACCACCTGGAACCTGATATTTTTCACCCCTTCACCAGTTTGTACCTGCAAAATATAAATACCATCAGGTGTACTTGCTGGCAAGCTAATGGTTTCATTAATCTTACCGCCCTGAACAGACTCCTGGAAAAACACCCGCTGGCCAACGGCATTATAAATGGTAAATGCAACCTTGCCAGGCATGGTATTATTACCCGAAACAGTTATTGTACCATTACTTGGATTTGGGAAAACACTGATTGCATTTTCAGCAGTCAGGTCATGAACACCCAACGGCGCACCCACCTCACGTACCACACAATCTACGCCACTTGAAAACAACAGGTTGCCATATGCGTTGCACACAAGACCATAAGGTCTGCTCATCCTTGCTGCTGTTGCAGGGCCGCCATCACCTCCAAAGCCTACTGAATCGGAACCTGCAAACAAGGTATAATACCTGCAGGGTCAATCTTCCGAATCCTGCTGTTGAAAGCATCAGCAACATACAGGTTACCGTCATGGTCCAGTGCCAGTCCGAACGGCCTCCTCATCGTGGCTGCGGTAGCTGGTCCGCCATCTCCACTCCTGCCTATTGCTCCTGTTCCTGCAAAAGTAGATATAGTACCCGAAACGTCAATCTTACGGATTGTATTCGAGTTACTTGATGCTATAAAAATATTTCCCGCCCCATCAATCGCTATGCCCATTGGGGTAGCAAGTTGAGCTGCCGTTGCTGGCCCGCCATCGCCTGTTGCGCCCGCTGTTCCAGTCCCCGCAATTGTACTTATAGTTCCTGCAGAGTTTATTTTGCGTATAGTATGGTAGTCCCTGTCCGCAAGGTAAAGATTACCGCTGCCGTCAAATGAAATATCGGAGATAAAGCCAAAATTAGCCGCTGTTGCTGGTCCGCCATCACCAGGTGTCCCTGTTGAGCCAGTCCCTGCAAAAGTGGTGATTATTCCGGAAGCATTTACTTTGCGGATCCTGTGATTGCCGGCATCTGCAATATAGGTATTACCGCTTCCATCCTTTATCGCCTTGGTCGGCAGAGATAAACGGGCATTTGTAGCAGGTCCGGAATCACCTGAAAAACCAGCAGAATCACTCCCGGCAACGGTGCTGATAATACCTTGGGTATTGATCATCCTGATACGCTGGTTGCGACTGTCCCCAATTAGCAAATTACCAGTAGCGTCAATAAAAAGCCCCTGCGGCATGTTCAGCTGGGCATACAGTCCATAGCCACTATCTCCGCTAAGCCCGCAGGCATTGGGCATGGCGTAGGTGGTCGGAAAACCGCAAATAGAGTAAATTATTTGGGCTGGAGCGAAATAGGAAGTGCTGCAAAACAGCAAGGTTGAATAAATGAATTTCTTCATGAGTTTACGTTTTTGGGATGTATACCAATGCATTGTCAGGCCAGCCAAATGCTACGCCTCATATTTAAGACGTAAATTAATGTGTTTTTCTTGGGTGTGTCGGAAGATTTTTTCCTGTATAGTTTCCCTATAACTGGCCAGCTTCTTGCAATTAAAAAGGCTGTTCAATAAGAAACGGCCCGTAGGTGGTTACTAAAAATTAGGTTCACGATGCGTATTAAAGATGCGCAATACTTGAATTTGATCTTGTTCAATCGTGTAAAGCACCACGTATGGGAACTTATCTACAACCCTGTAACGAACCTGGCCATGGGAAATAGATGTAGCTAAAGGACTTCTTTGAATCTTTTTGAATGCTTTACCGATTGTTTCAGGAAATCGGTTTCCTAATCCCATTTGACAATCATTGTAGTAATCAATTCCGTTCTGAAGGTCACTAAATGCCCTCGGTGTTATCTTCAGGACATACTTCATCAGGCAAGTTTTAATTTCCCTTTTACCTCATCCCACTCCAAAAGATAGCCGGGATCCTGTTGAATTTTTTCAAGTTCAGCATCTGCGAGTTCCTTTTGGCGTTCCGAAATTGAAAAACCTTCGGAAGGCTTGTCAATTTTAATAAACTTGAGGTTGCTTAGCAGATCCAGGACAAATTGAAACTTCCCCTCCGGAATATGAATAGTAAGTTGTTTCATGTATGCAAATTTAGTAAAAAAGGACCTATGATTCACCAAGTGATGGTTGTTAAATGTCGATCTCTGATAAATAGTAAGATGACATCGCAGGATCTGGGATCAGCACTAATCCAAAGTTGAAAATTCTTTACCTTCATACCTCCAACCACCATTCATGACCATTAACGAAGACATTTTCTTAGAAAGATACAACAAACTGAACGAGCGCCAGAAAGAAGCGGTCGATACTATTTACGGTCCAGTTATGGTTATTGCCGGACCGGGAACGGGTAAAACTGAGGTGCTTTCCATGCGTATTGCAGCCCTGCTACGTACCGAAGTACAAGTTCAGCCACATGAAATTCTATGCCTCACCTATACCGATGAAGCTACCAATGCTATGCGCCGGCGGTTGGTGCAGATAATGGGTGCATCGGCACACAAGGTCAATATATTTACTTTTCACGGATTCTGTAATACAGTCATACAAAACAACAGCGAAAATTTCAGCCTGAGATCGCTCCAACCAATTAACGATCTCGAGCGCACCGACCTGCTTTATGAGATACTGGAAAACCTCCCTCCTGGCCATGCCCTGCGCAAGCTGAGCGGTAATATTTACTACGATGCCCCAAAGCTTACCAAGCTATTCGACATCATGAAACGGGAATACCTTTCCCCTCAAAATATCTCCGATGCGGTAGATGGCTACATAGCCAGCCTTCCCGGCCGCGAAGAATTCATTTATAAAAAGAGCGGAAAAAATTACCAAAAGGGCGACCTGAAGCAGGATAAGATCGATGAAGAGATCAAGCGCATGGAAACCACCCGTGCCGCAGCATTGCTGTTCCCTGCTTACGAGCAGAAAATGAAGGATAGCGGCCGTTATGACTTCAACGATATGATTCTTTGGGTGCTGGAAGCATTTAACCAGAACCCATGGTTGTTACAAAGCTACCAGGAGCGGTACCAGTTTATTCTGGTCGATGAGTTCCAGGACACCAATGGTGCGCAAAATGAACTGATCAATGTCCTCACCTCCTTCTGGGAAGATCCGAACATCTTTGTGGTTGGCGACGATGACCAGAGTATTTATGAATTCCAGGGTGCGCGTATCCGCAATATCATTGAGTTTTATGAGCGGTATAAGTCATCAATTAAGATCGTTGTATTACCGCATAATTACCGGTCCTCGCAGCAGATCATCGATAAGGCCATGGCCACTATACAATACAACAAGCAGCGCCTTATCAACCAATTAAAGGAACTCAATCTCGACAAGAATATACTGGCTGCATCCAGCCGGTTTACTGATGTGGCCAACCCGGTACACCCGGAGGTTCGGTTCTACAGCAACATATTGCAGGAAGAAGCCGATGTGGTGATGCAGATCGAACAACTGCAAAAGGAAGGGGTTGCATTAAATGAGGTAGCCGTGCTCTATGCCCAG
>CANCOG010000556.1 GCA_947379685.1 Flavipsychrobacter stenotrophus
TGGTTTTCGATTACAGAAAGGTGAAAGATATAATTTACCACAAAGTGCACAAAGATATTCACGAAGGGCACTAATGCTACTTGTTGCTATTGTAAAGAGCACAAAGCTCAGTTATACCTCAAAAATTGCTGAACTTGCGGAAACGTAAATGGAGTGTTATTGCAGTTAAACCGTCAACAACACTCCATTTTTTATAGGTTTTACGCATTATAATTTCAATAGTTTGAAAGCATGTCCCCATTCGCCGTTCAGCATGCCGGGCAGGCACCAAAGAATGCACAAAGGCTCTATCGCCCTAGCACTTGTAGCCTTACCCATATCTGCCGCTTCCCAGCCAAACTGATCCAGAATTTCGGAAACGTCTTTTTTGGCAGCAACATTATTACCACATATAAACATGGTAGGTTTTTCTTTGAAAGGCGGGTTAACCATCAGCGGGTTACCTACGCTGTTAAAGGCTTTTACGAAGTGTACTTCAGGGAATTGCGTCTGCAGGCGTTCCATAAGCGATTCGTCGTGGCCGGTGAAAAATTTGACTACCCCATTTTCAGGAGGGGTATCGTCAATAGGGTTAGTCGCGTCGATAACAGTTTTCTTTTGAAGATTTTGCGGACCCGCTTCTTCAAGCACGTCAACAGCCCAACGACCCTTTACGGCAATAACCACAATTTCGCCAAATTTTGCAGCTTCAGCCGGGCTGCCAATTTTACCCTTTTCGCCAGCTTGTTCTTTCCAGGGAGTAATTTTTGACAAATAGCGTGAGCCAAGCATTACTTCATAATTATGTTTCAGGAAACCATTTCCAAGTGCCTTTGCCACTTCTCCCGATCCTATTATTCCTATTTTTTTCATGACTGCTGATTTTTTCGGAAAATTATATGGAAATGGTGAAGTAAAGAAGAAACATAGCATTATTCTTTTTTAATACCGTTATTTAGAAAAAGCAATGCATTTTTTTGACTGTGTTTAGCCTGTTCAAACTGTATACTTCATCCCTGGCATCTTGAAATTACCCGATTATTTGTCCAAGAATTGGTTTTTAAACTGCGTTTTTTCAATTTCATGAATTCATTTACATTTGCTTAACAAAATAGATTGTAATTTTATTGTAAAATAATTAGAATCAGTGATCTGCATTGACATATAGTTAGGTTTGTATGGGTGATATGTTGAATAAAAATGTTTTTTTGGATAAGGTTATTGGTGGGCGTTCTGAGTTTTCAATGCAGAACAGGGCTTTTAATTTTGTTTGTGTTGTCTCATTTCTTATCCTGATCTTTTGCATTTTCTTTGACGCCTTTATCAGCCAATGGTTGATGATTTGTGTAATGACAGCGCTGCTCGGTGTCTTAGCTGTCATTTACTATTTTGCGCGATTTAAGATGCTGTATAAGCCCGGGATTGTTGCTTATGCAATATGCTCTTACACCGCTCTTATCATTAATTACAAATATAATTCTGGAATTAATGGCCCTACTTTGTTTCTGTTCTTTGTTGTTTTCCACTTGCTGATCGTCACTTCGCCATCAAAATATTATAAAATATGGATATTTTTACATATTTTTATTGCGCTTGGGCTCATTGGTTATGAATATTTTAATCCCGACGCGGTGCCAGATACCTACCCCAGCCGGTATGGCAGGTTTTTGGATGTGATTGCCAGCTACCTGATAGGCATCCTATTTTTCTTTTTAAAGACCCGTTACCTTGTAGACTATTACAATGGTGAGAAACAACTGGCCGAAGAGCGGGCGATTGCCATTGAAAAACAGAATGAGCAAATAATTCTTCAAAATCAGGAACTGGAGAGGGTAAATGAAGAGAAGGATAAAATGTTTTCAATCGTTTCACATGACCTGCGTTCGCCTATAGACACAATCCTGGGTTTTTTGGAAGTGTTATCGGCTGATATTCTGGAACCCGATGAAAAGGTGGAAATAGAGACGCAGTTGAGGGACAAAGTCAAAAACACTTCGGAACTGATACTTAATCTCTTATTTTGGTCTAAGGCCCAGATGAACGGGGTTACCGTGAGCCTTGCACCGGTTTCCCTGATGGATCTGCTCGATGAAGCCCGTACTTTTTTGCTGAGTAATGCAGCGAAGAAGAGTATAAAAATAACCTATAATATCAGCAGAGAAACTGAAGTTGTTGCAGATAAAGATATGTTGCGCATTATCCTTAGGAATATAATTGGCAATGCAATCAAATTCACAAATTCTGGTGGAGAAGTTGCCATTAAATTGACCCAGAAAGGAAGTGATGCCGAGATATCTATTAAGGATAACGGAATAGGAATACCCGTTGCAAAGCAGGGGGAGATGTTTAGTTTGAAGTCCGGGACAACTTTTGGTACCGAAAATGAAAAAGGAATCGGACTTGGCCTTATGCTTTGCAAGGAGTTCATGGGATATCAGAATGGTAAGATCTGGTTTGAGAGTGAGGAAGGAAAGGGATCAACTTTTTACCTTTCGTTGCCGCTGGCCCAATTGTAATATGTTAAGCATCTACCGTCAATCCATTATCAGTCACCGACATTTTAACACCAATAACCGATTATTATTACTGTTTCTTCGGCAGACGGTGTATTTTTGATAAAAATTTATAAGCAATGAAAGGATTGTATATTTTCCTCGGCATAGTGTTGCTGTTGGTATTTGTAGGAGGTTGTGGTTACAATGGTATGAATAGTGCAAGGGTAGGGGTTGACCAGAAATGGGCTGAAGTGCAAAGCAGCTATCAGCGCAGGGCAGACTTGATTCCAAATCTGGTTGAAGTGGTAAAGGGTGTTGCAGATTTCGAAAAATCAACGCTCACAGCTGTTATACAGGCTCGTGCAAGTGCAACTTCTATTAAAATTGACCCTAAGGACATGACTCCTGAAAAACTGAAAGAATTCCAGGCTTCTCAGGGACAGTTGAGTCAGGCTTTGGGTCGCCTTATGGTGGTTTCTGAGCAATATCCACAATTGAAAGCCAATGAAAACTTTAAGTCGTTGCAAGACCAATTGGAAGGAACCGAAAACAGGATCAAGGTATCCCGCGATGGTTTCAATGAGGCTGCAGCAACATACAATGTGAAAGTAACTTCATTCCCGAACAATATTCTTGCAGGCATGTTTGGTTTTAAAGAAAAGACCATGTTCCAGGCCGAGGCAGGAGCTCAGAGTGCACCTAAGGTGAAATTTTAATTATTCAAGCAGCTAGTATTGTATGTTTTCATTCTTCAAGAAGAAGCCGATAATTCACAAGGAGGCGCAGGCAAAAGTTGTTGCGTGCATTGCTGAAGCTGAAAGCAAAACCAGCGGGGAGATAAGGGTATACATGGAGCATAAGTGTGCTCCCGGAGACCCAATGGCCAGGGCAAAGGAGGTTTTTACCCAGCTCGAAATGTTCAAAACTGAGGCCAGGAATGCAGTGATCATTTATATAGCTACTACAGATAAGAAATTTGCTTTGTTTGGAGATCAGGCTATATATGAAAAGGCTGGAGGCCCAAAATTTTGGGAAGCCGCTGCCCAACAGTTGACCGGGCATTTAAAAAAGAATGAACTCGCCGAGGGGCTTTGCAATTGCATACTAAAGCTGGGTAAGGCTCTGGAAGAGCAGTTTCCGGCTGACCCTTCGAAGAAGAAAAATGAATTACCTGACGATATAGTTTTTGGAAAATAAGCAACATGATCAACAAATCAATATTTAGGGTACTTGTACTGGTTATATCATGTATATGCTTAGGTTTCGTTACGTTCGGTGCTGACAGCGTTTTCCCTGAGAAACCATCCCCACC
>CANCOG010000557.1 GCA_947379685.1 Flavipsychrobacter stenotrophus
CCAGGTACCCGAGTTTCATAAAAATGCTGTTTACGATCTCGACTGGAGCGCCGACAAAAAACGCATACTCTACGCCCTTGGTAACGATGCATGGCCCGCAATTACCCGCGACGGCGATATTTTTGAATACAACCTCGAAACCGGGGTACACACCAATATGACCAATAACTGGAACTACTGGAGCCGGTTATGTAAGTACCTGCCCGGCGATACCAGCTTTGCCTATACTCAATATGGCACTGAATGGTATGCCTGGCCCACAAACGTATTCATACACCATGCAAGCGGCAGGGTAGAGCAGGTTACCACCGCCGACCGCTATCAGTCTGATGACCAGATGAGCCTGCTTACTGGTGTTGCGGGTGGGCGTATATTGTATCGCCGCTCTATAGGTCAGGACAATAAATTATTCGCGACAGATAGAAATGGCGAACATCTGCTCACCTCAGTTCCCGGCTTCGGTGGCATGAGGCTGGAACCCTATGTTTATGCAGCTACCGATCTTCAGAATAATTTGCTCCTGTTTGTCGAAAAGCAGGCCCGGTCGGTATTTCCGGTTTCGGGCATCGAAAGCTTTATTTACGATGGCAATTACAATTTCCCCGGTACCAAGGGTGTCAACACACGCCAGGCCGACCTTAACTGGATGGGCCGTCAAAATGCAAGGGTGGAATGGTCCACCGGCGAAACAAGCTTTGGCATAAGTGTACGTCCGAAGAAAGATGCTTTTTATTATTGCGCGGTCACCGTTAATGGTGTCACTTATCGCGATAGTATCCTGGTTAAAGTTTCCCTGGCCGATGCGACTATCGCCAAAGCCTGCATTTCACTGTATACGCAGAGTGCCCGGTCCTACCAATGGTACATGAACGGACAAGAAGTGAGCGGTGCCAACGGCCAGTTTTTTGTACCAGCGGAGGGGAGTAATTACTTTGTAAAAGTCACAGACAACCGCGGCAGAAAAATGGAATCGGAACACAGGAATGAGCCCGATTACGAAGTGGACAGCATGAAGGAAGTCTGGTCTAAACTCAAGGTAATCCCCAACCCACAAACCAATATAGTAAAGATAGACGCACCTGCCCAGGTTGATCTTACTCTGATCAACGATGCCGGGGCAATCATCCTCCAGAAAGAACAAGCCACAGAGCTCGACATGCACAACCTCCCCGATGGCACTTATACCATCATCATCTACGATAAAACCTGCCGAATCATTAAACGCAAGAAAATAGTAAAGGAGAGTTAGCGACGATTTCAGTTGTTTGGAGCCCCTCCGATTAAGCCTCTTTGCGGTTTTCCACCATCATATACCCCTCTGCGGTCTCCGCCCAACTCAATCAGCCAGAAAAAGGGCTCTGTGATACTCCGCGCCAAACTCTGTGCTACTCTGCGGATAAGTTCTTCTGCGGTTAACCCTCCCTTTTGCGGTTCCCGGCTGCCTTTGTAATTTTGGCTACATGAAAGTTCAATATTGCTCCGATCTCCACCTCGAGTTCCCGCTCAACGAAAAACACATGAGCAAGTACCCCCTTGAAGTAAAAGGCGATATACTGATACTCGCTGGAGATATTGTTCCATTCTCCATAATGGATAAGTACAAGGACTTTTTCAATTTTGTATCCGATAATTTTCAGCAGGTATTCTGGATACCCGGCAATCACGAATACTACCATTCCGATATCAAGGAACGAAGCGGACGGGTGTTTGAAGAGATCAGAAAGAATGTGTTCCTGGTC
Organism: Flavipsychrobacter stenotrophus; assembly: GCA_947379685.1. GTDB lineage: Bacteria > Bacteroidota > Bacteroidia > Chitinophagales > Chitinophagaceae > Flavipsychrobacter > Flavipsychrobacter stenotropha_B. Next base: position 1,740 of record CANCOG010000557.1, read on the forward strand.
AATAACTACGATCTTGTAATCAATGGAATTGCGTTCATTTTTTCCACGTTATGGAGCAAGATAAACCCAGTCAACGATTGGCAGACCGAGCGCGCAATGAGCGACTTTCACGTTATCAAAAACAATGGCTACCGATTGTCAGTACCCGCTTTCAACCAGTTGCACCACGACTGCTTTGAATATGTCCAACAGGTAGTAGCCGCAAATAAAGCTCATCCGAAAGTTGTTGTTACCCACCACATACCCACCTTTATGCATTACCCGAAACAGTTTGTGGGCGATATACTCAGCGATGCCTTTGCGGTCGAATTGCACGACTTCATAGAACCCTCGGGTATTCATAGTTGGATATTTGGTCACCACCACGTAAACATCCCCGACTTCCAAATTGGCAAGACAACCCTTCGCACCAACCAGCTCGGCTACGTAAAATACGGAGAGCACAGGGATTTTATGCGAGGCAAAGTGTTTGAGGTATAAGGTTTAATATTATAGCATCAACTTCACTACAATTGCACCTGCGCGACTGCTCAGACTTTAGCGCACCCCTTTCCTCCTTTGGAGATAGGGGCGGGGGATAGTTGTCCATTTATATTGTGTCCTTTGCATTATTACTCGCAGATTTGAATAATTTTGCGGCAAATTTAAACTTATGAGCATTTCCGATAGGTTATTTGGGATAAAGGCAGAAAAGGCAGCAACTAATTTGAAAGCAGGCCACGATTTTTTAGCCGAAAACAAAAATAAACCAGGTGTTGTTGAATTACCCAGTGGCTTGCAATATCAAGTGATCACCGAAGGCACAGGGCCAAAACCTAAAGATTTCAATACAGTTACCTGCCACTATCACGGTACATTGATCAACGGTAACGTATTTGACAGTTCTGTAAATCGGGGCAAGCCGGCGGCCTTCCCGCTGAATCAGGTGATCAAGGGTTGGACAGAAGGTGTGCAGCTTATGGGCACCGGCAGCAAGTGGCGTTTTTTCATTCCACCACATTTAGCTTATGGCGACAGGCAGGTTGGTTCTGATATCGGTCCGAATACAACATTGATATTTGAAGTAGAGTTGCTGGGTATAAACTAATAATGGCTTTTTACGACGAACCAAAGGAACAACGGGTAGAAATAGTTGCCCGCATAGAGGCTGAAATAGCGGAGGATATTTTGAGGGGCACCACCACTCAGATCTTCCGCTATTTTGCTGATGAAGATACCTATATCCGGAAGTCTGCCTACCTGGCCATTGGCAAGTACTACAAGGCAGAACCTGCGAGGCTTGCATCTGTCCTGGAGTTACTCAGTTTATTATTTCTATCAGCCGATGCCAAAGTAAGGCAGACCGTAGTGAATGCCGCGGGCGAGATAGGGAAGTATGATTTTGATGCTGTCCGTTCCTATTTCGATACGGGGCTGTTCGATGAGCATCATTCCGTGCGCAATGCCGTTATCGGTTCAATAAAGAAAGCGGGTGAAAAGAATCCGGCACCGGTGCTGGAATGGTCTAAAGAATACCTGCATCACGCCGATAAGGAGATCCGCCGCGAGATATGCCATGGCATTGAACTCCGTGGCCGCACCCACCCGCAGGATATCTTACCCCTGCTGAAAGAATTACAGTTCGATAAAACCAGGCGCGTCCGCTGGACCCTTGTACACGTCATCGGGCAGATCGCATACAAGCGGGGTTGCCTCGAAACAGTAATGAACGACATTGTCAATTGGGAAAACAGGCAACTGGTGGTTGACGCCATAGCCGAGATCATTGATGTGCATCACCGCTACCGTAATTTTTCCTATTATACACAAGATCAGGCAAGAAGTATAATTGCTAATTATGAATCGTTAATGGTTAATTGACCCTCGTGAATGGGGCTACACAACTGACAGGTAATGATATTTCAACATTCGGTATTGTCAGAAACATAGTTTGTACACTTATGTCACCTGCGATTTGTGCCCATATTTATAAGGACGGCATTATTTAAGATATAGTGTCCTTTGTGCCCCTTGTGGTTTGATTACGAAATGTATGATCACGGTTT
>CANCOG010000558.1 GCA_947379685.1 Flavipsychrobacter stenotrophus
GATAGCAGTAACGTAAACGGGACAGTGTCGGACGAAGATGGCGATTTTACAATTGAGCATATTGCCCCCGGGAAGTATAACCTAAAACTGAATTACATCGGTTATGGTGTCATCAGTCGTAAAGTAGAAATCAGCAATGGTAATGTTGACCTTGGTAATATTAAAATGACCTCAACTGCCAAGGAGTTGAAATCCGTGACGGTAGAAGGCAAACAGGAACGCGCCAAGCAACTTGGCGATACTTCTCAGTTCAATGCCGATGCATACAAAACCCACCGCGACGCAACCGCCGAGGACCTGGTTACTAAGATGCCAGGGATAACCTCGGACAACAACGGGGTAAAAGTAAATGGAGAAGCCCTGAAACAGGTATATGTAGATGGCAAACCATTCTTTGGTACCGACCCTACCCTAGCACTCAAAAACCTTCCTTCCGAAATTATAGATAAGATCCAGGTATTCGATAAGCTCAGTGACCAGAGCAGCTTTACAGGCTTCGATGACGGCAACTCCGAAAAAACCATGAACATTACCACCAAGGGTGCCAAAAGAGAAGGCGTTTTCGGGAAGATATATGCAGGTTATGGTACAGACAATACCTACCAGGCGGGGGCTAGTCTGAATGTATTTCATGGCGATCAGCGCTTTACCTTGATTGGGCTCAGTAACAATATCAATCAGCAGAACTTTAGTGCGCAGGATATTTTGGGTGTTATTGGTAACAACAGCGGACGTAACCGCGGCGGCTTTGGCGGCGGAGGCGGAGGTAATTTTGGCGGTGGTGGCGGAGGAGGTGGCAACAACTTCTTTGTGGGTCAGCAGAACGGCATAACTACTACCAACTCATTGGGCTTTAACTATAGTGGCAATTGGGGTAAAAAATTGAAAGTGAGCGGCAGCTACTTTTTCAATGGGACCGACAATGAAAATACAACCGAGATTACCCGTGACTACTATACTAATATACACTATAACGAAAACGATACATCGGAAGTGTGCAATTACAACCACAGGGTCAACCTCCGGTTTGAATACACGATCGACAGTTTCAACACCGTTATATTTACTCCGGGCGTAAGTCTGCAGGAAAACAACACAAGTACCTCGCAGTACGCTACCAGTGACAGTGTCACCCACTTCCTTTCTGGGACCAACAACTTCAATGGGTTGAAAAACACCGGCTACTCATCAAACGACAACCTGCTGTTTCAACACAAATTCCATAAACAGCGCCGTACCATTTCCTTGAATATCAACACCTCACTCAATGAAAAAACAGGCACCGGCAGCTACTATGCCGATAACCAGTACACGACTTTTTCCAAAATATCGGATCAGCACAATACGTTGTATAACAATGGTTATACTGTTTCGCCAAACGTGACCTATACAGAGCCTGTAGGTAAGAAAGGGCAACTTATGGCGAGCTACAACCCGTCGTGGTCACATAATTCAGCGGATAAGGAGACGAGCGACAAAAGCGATTTAACGCATGATTATACCAATTTCGATACCGCACTATCTAACAAGTATAACAACGATTACGTTACCCAACGTGGCGGACTAAGTTACCGCCTTGGCGACAAGAAACTCAATTTCATGATCGGCTCCAATGTGCAGTATGCCACACTGAGCGGAGAACAAACATTTCCCTATACACAAACTGTAACCAGAGATTTTACCAGCGTGCTGCCAACAGCTATGTTCAATTATCGTTATGCCGATGGACGCAACCTGCGCATCATGTACCGTACCAATACTCAGGCTCCATCGGTAACCCAGTTACAGAATGTAGTGGACATTAGTAATCCACTGTTGCTTAAAACAGGTAATCCACTTCTGAAACAGGACTACGAACACACTTTCATTGTGCGTTATGGCCTCACAAAATCGAAGACCTCGCGCAACTTCTTTATGAACCTGTATGCCAACTACATAGATAACTACATTGGTAACGCCACTTACCAGCCACTATTGGGCGATACCTTGTACAAAAATGGTAGCATGCTCAACCCAGTGCGGATTAACCGGGGCAGCCAGCTTACTCTGCCTGTCAACCTGAACGGCTATTTCACAGAACGTGCCTTCATCACCTACAGCATGCCGATGGGCAAACTTAAAAGCAATCTCAATCTGAGTGGCGGTTTCAACTTTACACACACGCCGGGGCAGATAAACAATGTGATCAACTATGCCGACAACTATATACCATCGGGCGGCCTGGTGATCAGCAGCAACATCAGCGAGAAGCTAGACTTTACGCTGTCTTACCAGGCAAATTATAACATTGTCAATAATTCGGTGCAGTCAGCGGCCAACAATAATTACTACAATCATACTGCCGGCTTTAAAATCAACTACATACTGCTGAAAAACATAGTGCTCAACACCAATATAACTCATAACTACTACACTGCCTTCAGCAGCACAGGTGACCAGAGTTACTTTTTATGGAATGCCTTCGTAGGCTACAAACTCCTGAAAAACCAGGCGCTTGAGGCCCGCATCACCGCCTTCGACCTGCTGAACCAAAACAAGAGCATCACTCGCACCGTTACAGAAACCTACATAGAAAACGACGTAACAAAGGTGCTGAAGCAATACTTTATGTTCCAGCTCACCTACACCATCCGTAAATTCAAAGGCATGATGGCCCCCGACATGAACGGCAGGCCCAATGATGACCGCATGATGATGCACGGGCATGGCGGTATGCCGGGCGGACCGAATTTTGAGGAGCATAGGTAGATGTCTAACGATTACGGTGCTGACACAATTGGAACTATATATTTGCCAGATCATGACAACGCGGGAAGCACCCTGGCTGCCGTCGTAAGCGACAAATTCAGTTTACAGGTTACCACGCGAGCAATGCTGGGATCAGAAAGAACAGCATAATACCCCAGCCAATTAGCAACATCCAGCCAAGAAACTTTCCAACCCTGGCAAGTCCAAGGAATCGTTGTCGCTTTCGAATGGCCTTTCTTCCGAATACTATGGCCATTATTGACATCGTAGCTGCCAGTAGCAATACAAACAACGAAATAGGAACCCATTCAACGAACGCAGGGCCAACTGCCAGGCAAAATGAGAGAATACTCAATCCACAATCCTTTTTCTCCGATTGCACGGCAGTTTGACGTTCATATGCTGTTGCTGGCGAATCGACATTTTTTTCATAAAATGACCCACGACGAGATTTTTCTTCCCCAATTCCGTACACCTTTAAAACGGGATACGCCCCAAAGGCTGCTGGGCAGTAAAAAAACATTATCAGCCCAAAGGCCAAGAAAGATTCTCGCATATTTTCGGATATATGCAATCCTTACATCAAAAAATATGCCAAATCTTAATGCTTGCCTGGCCTTTGACTCGCAGCCCGGGCGGAGTGGTCTTTATGCAATAGATTTGACAGCTTTTTAAAAAGTTGTCAAATCGGAACACGGACAATTTTAGGGAAGCGATGGGCCCAAGCGCTGTTTACACCATGGCTTGGAAGACGTAAAAAAGCAAAATATTTCCTATCTTTCAATCATGAGCCGGTGGCCATTATATAAAGCCTTTTTCTGGGAGTATGCACCCTTCTTCAGGGTGCTGGTGCCGTTTGCGGCAGGCATATATAGTTATGATGCTGGCTGGGCGGCCCATACAGCAACTACTGCATTATGGTTAGTGGCGATAGCAGCATTTGCCGGATTGATCGCAACAACGTTCTTTCTGAAAAACCGCCTGCACCCGGCAGTAGGTATCCTATTGTTAAGCACAACTTTGTTCTGTTCCGG
>CANCOG010000559.1 GCA_947379685.1 Flavipsychrobacter stenotrophus
AAATATTTTTTGCAAAACCCATAAGTAAGCGATTATTCACTTATTTTTGGCACACTTATAATTTTATGCGCACAAGAAATATAGAGAAGGAGCAATTAGTGAAGCAAACTGCCATAGAAATGGTAGTTAATGATGGCTTTGAAGGGTTTAGCGTTAATAAACTTGCAAAGGCCTGCGGTATTTCAGTAGCTACGCTTTATATATACTATAAAGACAAGGACGACCTTATTACAACGATAGCATTAGAAGAAGGGAAAAGGATGACAACCATAAGTTTAAGAGGTTTTGACCCGACCCAAAGCTTTACCGATGGCCTCAGAATTCAATGGAAAAACCGAGCTGAGTTCATGCTGGAAAACCCTTTGTCCATGTGCTTTTTTGAACAATTGAGGACTTCAACTTACCAGACCAAGGTAATGGAGCAGATTTTGGGGGATTTCAAAGAGGCCATGCATGCATTCGTTAACAACGCCGTAGAAAGAGGCGAGCTTGACTCAATGCCCCTGGAAGTATTTTGGGCTATAGCCTATGCCCCACTCTATTCGCTTCTGAGATTCCATAATGATGGCCGAAGCCCGGGAGGCAAACCGTTTACAATGAATGATGATATCATGTGGCAAACATTTGACCGCGTGATAAAAGCACTTAAGAAATAGCGACATACAACCGTGAAAATCAATAATTTATGCAAAACAACACACCACAAATTCTCATTTTCAGATCGAATATCCATACAGAGGCCGACAGACACAGTATAAAACAAGCGCTGGATTTCCACCCGCACATTGATGACTGGACCGTTGACATTGACGACAAAGACAAAGTACTACGGGTCATTTCAGCCCGGTTGGGCCACAAAGAGATTGTTGACTTTGTACAGCTTCATGGCTATTCTTGCGAGGAATTGACCGATTAAAAAAGCACCCTTTACTGTTACGCACTTTCCTGATCACCAACAACTACTCACCAAACCACATGCAAAAAGACGTTACAAAAATCCCATTTACCACCTACCAGAAATATGTAATTTTCATACTCGCTATTACACAATTCTCAGTCATTCTCGACTTCATGGTCATGTCTCCCATGGGCGATATGCTGATGAAATCAATGAATTTAAAGCCAGCCCAATTTGGGATGGCAGTTTCTGCCTATGCCTTTAGCGCAGGCATATCGGGTATTTTGACCGCTGGCTTTGCCGACCGTTTTGACCGAAAAAAATTATTGCTGTTTTTTTATACCGGGTTTATCGTCGGCACCCTATTTTGCGGGTTTGCCAATACCTATTTTTTATTGGTGGCTGCGCGCATCATAACAGGCATTTTCGGCGGAGTTATTGGCTCGGTATCCATAGCAATTCTTGCCGATATATTCGATATCCACCATCGCGGGCGGGTAATGGGTTTTGTGCAAATGGGCTTTGGTGCCAGCCAGGTACTGGGCGTACCCATCAGTTTGTTTATCGCCAATAAATGGGGGTGGCAATCTCCGTTTCTTATGGTTGCAATCATGTCGGCGCTTATAGCTGTACTGATCACTATAAAACTGCAACCAGTAACCCGGCACCTTGAATCTCAAAAAGATCATAATGCGCTACTGCACTTGCTGCGTACCGTTTCAAAAAAAGATTATCGCCTTGGGTTTTATGCTACTTCCTTGCTATCGATCGGTGGTTATATGATGATGCCCTTCGGGAGCGCCTTCGCTATAAATAATTTACATATTTCTGCGGTACAGCTACCCATCCTGTTTATGGTTTCGGGCGTTTCTTCATTGGTGATAATGCCAATTGTCGGTAAAATGGCCGACAAGATCGATAAATTCAAACTGTTTGCTGTTGCCTCAGTATGGATGATGCTGGTGGTTGTTTTATACACTAATCTCTCCGTAACTCCACTATGGCTGGTTATTATTTTCAATATCATGATGATGATGGGTATTATGAGTCGTATGATACCCTCCAGCGCTCTTACGACTGGTATCCCCGACATGGCTGACCGGGGCGCCTTTATGAGCATTAACGCGTCTTTACAACAAATAGCTGGTGGTGCCGCCGCCGCATTTGCAGGCATGATTGTTGTTCAAAAAGACAAATTAAGCCCGCTGCAACATTACAATACTCTGGGCTACGTTATAGTTTGCATTTCAGGTATCGGTATTTTTATGGTGTACAGGGTGAGCCTACTGGTAAAGAGAAAACTGAAGGAAGCTACCGTTTAAAGTGAATTCCAGCCTAATTGCACCCATCAAGTCGAAAGAAATTATCGTTTTGATTATCAATGAAATTACGATTAAGGCACTTCCTCAATTAGACAAATAATAAATAACTGCCACATTATTTTACAATACCGTGGCAGTTCAAATTATGAGATTTGTCATTTATTCAACCTTTACTGAACTAATTTTGCCGGAATTTTAAAAACAGAATGATACCAGCCCCCAAGCCAGCAAATGAAGCCAAAAGGTTATCGGCCTTATACGAATACAATATTTTGGATACGATACCGGAAGACGACTATGATGATATTACCAGGATAGCAGCCGAAATATGCGATATGCCTATTTCCCTGATCTCGATTATTGATAACGACCGGCAGTGGTTCAAGTCGCGTATCGGGCTAGATCCGTCTGAAACACACCGCGACCTGGCATTTTGCGCACACGCCATTCTTGACCCTAATGAAATGTTCGTCGTACCCGATCCTTCGAAGGATGAACGATTTGCAGACAATCCATTGGTAACTGGCTACCCTGGCATTGGCTTTTATGCCGGCGTACCGCTGGTGAACGAAGAAGGCGATGCATTGGGTACCCTTTGTGTAATTGATAATAAACCCAACAAAATAACTCAGGAACAGAAAGCAACACTAATGGCCCTTGCCAGGCAAATTGTTGCTTACCTGGAGGTGCGGAAGAAAAATCTGCAGTTGAGCCGGCAAAAAGAAGAACTGGAATTACTCAATAAAGAGCTGGACAGGTTCGCATACGTTGTTGCGCATGATATTAAATCGCCATGCGGAAGCCTGGCAATGGCTACTGACCTTATCAGGGATATTTACGGTACTATCGAAAACAAAGAAGGCGCTCATATCCTTGATCTGATCGGCGAGTCTTCTCAGTCAATTATCAATATGGTTGACGGCATTTTGAAACACACGCTAACAGTTAACAACAATAATATAGAAAAGGAGTACTTTCTGCTGGGCGACATTTTGGAATTGGTCGGCAAACTGCTACCGGCAGATGAGCAATTCTCGCTCACTTGTGAAAACCCTTCTTTGGAATTGTTTTCCTCGCGATACATGCTATTACAAATATTTTTGAACCTGTGCAGCAACGCTATAAAATATAACGATAAAGAGCGGTGCGAAATTTCCGTTTCAGCCGGCGAGCAGGGCAATAATTACATTTTCTCCATACAAGATAACGGTATTGGAATAAGGGCAGAAGACCAGAAAAAGATATTTGAACTTTTCGGCACCCTGGGGATTACCGACCGAAACCAAAATAAAGGAACCGGAATCGGGCTTGCAACGGTACATAGGCTGGTTCATAAATTAGGTGGATCGATTAGCCTTGAATCAACACCTGGGTCAGGCAGTTCGTTTACATTCACTATAAGGAAATAGGAAAAACAACAATGTCTTCAAACAGAAAATAGTGAGGCTGCCCGTGCGTGGGCAGCCTCACTATTTTTAGTCTTATTGAATCTATTAATTACATCACCACAATCTTCTTCCTCCATACCTTTCCATCCACTTCTACCCGCACCATGTATAC
>CANCOG010000560.1 GCA_947379685.1 Flavipsychrobacter stenotrophus
ACGCTTACCGGAAATCTGGGTAACGTAATGAAAGAGAGTGCAACAACCGCGCTGTCTTATCTGAAGGCCCACGCTACCGATTATGATCTTTCGGTTGCAACTATCGAAGAGTCAAATGTGCACGTCCATGTTCCCGAAGGTGCAGTTCCTAAGGATGGCCCAAGTGCGGGAATAACTATGTTTACGGCACTGGCATCAGCATTTACTGGGCGTAAAGTGAAACCTTATTTGGCCATGACAGGCGAGATAACGCTACGTGGTCAGGTTTTACCGGTTGGTGGTATTAAGGAAAAGGCCCTCGCCGCAAAACGCGCCGGAATCAAGGACATTATTCTGCCGAAACAGAACGAGAAAGATGTGGACGAAATAAACCAGGAATATATTAAGGGTTTGACCTTCCATTACGTTACAGATGTTTCACAGGTATTGGCCCTGGCATTAAAGTAGAATAATAATAAAATAATTTAATCTGCTTTGGGCAAAAGAATTCTCAGGATAACATTAATAGTAGGGAGTATGGCCGTGTTGCTGTACTCCCTTTATTGCTATTACTACTACAGGAAACAAGAGCATATGTTATTTCGCTCTACTAAACTTGCCTCAGGATATAAATTTGATTTTACTCAAAAATTTCACGAACAGTTTCTAAAGACCGGGGATGGAAAGTTATTAAATGCCCTGTACTTCGATGCCGACTCACCCAAGGGGGTAATATTATATCTTCATGGTAATGCCGGCTCTTTGGCTGGGTGGGGGAGCCTGTCTCCAAAATATACCCAGTATCATTACGACTTATATATGCCCGATTACCGGGGCTTTGGAAAGAGCGAGGGGAACATGGTCAGCGAGCAGCAGTTTTATGATGATGTTCAGCTGGCCTATAACGAATTAAAAAAGAAATACACGGAAGATAAGATCGTTGTTCTTGGGTATTCTATGGGAACTGGCCCGGCAACCTGGCTGGCCGTACATAATCACCCGAAGCAGCTTATTTTGCAGGCGCCATATTATAGTATAGTGGATCTTATGAAACAACGCACGCCGCGCCTTCCTTCCTTTGTATTGAAATACAGGCTCGCAATTAATGAAATGCTGCCACACGTTGCTTGCCCTGTCCTTATACTGCATGGCGAAGATGACCTCGTCATTAACTACCATGCATCCACCAGACTCAAAGCTTTTCTGAAGCCCACTGACCAACTGATCCTGTTTAAAAACCAGGATCACGGCGCCTTCACAGAAAATCCCGAATACCTTTCTGTTTTGAAGAAAATTTTAGAGTAATAAAGGGGACGGCGTAGGAAGCATCTTCACAACACGGGTGCCTGCGGCAGATAGGTTCTTGCCCGCAAACCACAAATAACCCATCTCTAACTTTGTCATTTCGACGCAGGAGAAATTTCTACAACACGTTCTAGCAAATTAGCTGGCGAAATCCGTCCAATGCCATTAAGTTAACAGGATTTTCTTTGCGCCCTAAGCTCAAATAAATCAAGTCTTGATTGGATAAACTGGTAACTGCGGCTCTGCGGCTTTGCGCGAAATATTATGTAAGCACCATTTTCCTTAGTCCAACGTACCGGACGAAAATGGTTTTACAACTCAACCCCAAATTTCCCCCCAATTCCCTTCAACTCATCTACCAGACTTTCCGGAACAGGTACACCCGCCCGCATACGTTGTTCCTCCATTTCGCGCTCCGGGTCACCGGGTATCAGCACTTTTTCGTGACCAGGTGCAGGGGTGGCAGCCCTAAAGCGGCCAATCCAGTTATCCATGTGCGCTTTAAACTCGTCGGCTGGTCTGAACGCATCAACCCGCATGGCACCAAAGAAATGTCCGAGGCCGGCTCCCGGCATGTTTTCCGGCATAGGCACGTAGGCGGGAAAGGGAGGAGCCCACGGGCCGTAACTTGCCCCGCTCAATACAGCAGAAAAAATGTCAACTATACTCCCCAGTGCATATCCCTTGTGACTACCGTGTTCCCTGTCACTGCCCAGCGGTAGCATTACCCCGCCGTTCTTTAAAATATGAGCGTCATTCGTTTCATTTCCTTCCTTGTCCTGTACCCAGCCTGCCGGTGTGTCCATCCCCTTTCTTTGTAATATTTCCAATTTTCCGTTGGAGGCTGTAGTTGTGGCGAAGTCGGCTACAAATGGAGGTTGAGTCCCGGCCGGTATAGCAACAGCTATCGGATTTGTCCCCAGCATTCGTTCTGTAGAAAACGTAGGGGCAACCAATGCGCTGGCATTGGTCATCGCTATTCCGGTCATATCATGTTCCAGTGCCATCATAGCGTGGTAGCCAGCTATTCCGAAGTGGTTGCTGTTTCGTACACTCACCCAGCCGGTTCCTGCAATTTTTGCTTTTTCTATAGCTACCTGCATGGCAAAGGGGGCAACAACCAGTCCCAGCCCGGCATCGCCATCAACCACCGCCGTTGAAGGCGTTTCATGGACAATGCTGATTGTTGGTTTTGCATTTATCCTTCCGGCCTCCCATAATCTCACATATCCTGTAAGTCGTGCAATGCCATGACTTTCTATTCCCCGTATATCAGCTGAAAGCAATACGCTTGTCGCTGTTGTCGCATCGGTAGTGCTACACCCCATAGCTGAAAAAACAGAATGTGTAAAAGCCCGCAGTCGCTCGTAAGGCATAATTTGATTCATGCCCGCAAGTTATAAAAAAGTGCTGTCAGTATTCCGCATACCATCGATTGCGCGGTATCAGTTCATTGTGTCCCCCATTTGGCTAAGTTTTCATGTTGATTATTTGAAAGTAGTAGTAGGGTGCCGAAGGAATAGTATATAGTAAGGGCTCGTTTTGCGAACCGATGTCATCGTGTCGCATATGCCTCAAGAATATACACTATAGTTTAGAGTAAATTTCTTGATGCTCCTTGTAAATGTGATAAGCAGTTAATCGTAAAAATGGATTGCCCACAATCAAACCGAACAATGACACAAATCTAATTTCCCTTCTTGCTCAAAATTTAGCTTTGTAGCAGTAATATTTGACGGTATGTGTTGCTGCATGAGATTATTTTGCCAATTATTCATTACGGTTCACTTTTTAGTGAGGCGAAAATTCGCTGTTTTTCTGCGAACATGAAAATACAAGGCTTTCGGAGGATGCATGGGTGAAATTTTGATATTACTACTAATTGTAGGGATACGGGCAATTTAGCAATAGGTATTTATACCTAATTCCAGTTTGGGTATTTATACTCCATTGGAAATCAGTCATTCCCCGTAATTTTGTCATCCGGCTTTCCTTTAGAGATAGCCTGGTGCAAAGCTGATGTTTGGATCATATTATTGCCAATAGTTGATATTTGGTTTTGTTGGCTGTTCATTCAATTGGCAATTACTGAGTTCTTATGAGTACTATGCAGGCTAAACATCTGATTTCATTCTGGTTTACATGAGGAAATTTATCATCCGGAGGTTGTATTTGCCATTATGGTTATTTAAATATTGCTGGTAGTTAATCTGATTCCTTCAGAATCTCGATTTTCCTTGTCCAAAAAATATAATTAAAAAATTAAAATGTAAATATATTTTTCCTCTATGTCGTATGGTATCTTTATTGCTATTTAAAAATCGCCGTTTGAATATTATTAATTTGAATTCTAAAAATAAATAAAATAATAGGAAATTGTTTCTTTGTTAATTGAAAATCAATAATTAATGGCTTTATTCACAAGAATTGTTTTTGAAAAATCTCGTATTTCTACCAAAAATGCGTTGGCGGCTTCTGCGAGCCTCGGGGCTCCC
>CANCOG010000561.1 GCA_947379685.1 Flavipsychrobacter stenotrophus
CCCCCCTTATTTCAAAAGCATTCATAGTTCGGGTTTTGGGGATTATTTATTGTTTGGGTTACTGCCCTTATTTTTATTGAACTTATTCTTGTTGAATTTCGGATTGAAGCTACTACCGCCCTGGCCACCCTGGCTCACGTTATTGTCCCTGAAATTGTTATTTCGTTGGCCACCACCGCCATTGTTGTTATTGTTGTTCCCCTTGAAGTTGCGGTTGTTGGGGTTATTTGCATTCGGGTTATTGTTCTGGTTGTTGTTATTCCTTTGCTTGAAATTGTTCGGCCGGTTGGTGTCGAACTGCACGCGATAACCACCGGTTTCGTATTGTAGCTGACCGCCGGTTATCTCCTTCATTTCGTTCTTGATCATGTCATCATGAACGGGTTCTTTATGCCAGTTACCATAAGCCAACTTCATGTAATAGCCTATAGACTGAGTAAGCCCCTGCCTTTTTTCAGGGTCAGTTTCAGCGAGCGCTTTTTCCAGAAGTGAAGCGACGTTCCTTCCCAGATGCCTGTGTGCAATTGGTTTTTGCGGGTAGGGGAGCACTTCTGGTTTTTTGAACACAGCCTCAGCCGTTGGGCGCGGGTATGGCGAGTCTACCTCAAGTGTGAAGCCGGTCATTTGGTAAAGATGGTCCCACAACTTGTGTTTATAATCTTCAATTGTCTTGAGGTGCGGGTTGAGCGTACCCATTAATTCAATGATAACTTCGGCGTTTTTCAAACGTTTTTCCCTGTCTTCAACAGTTGACAGAAATTCTATCATTTTTTGCACGTTGCGCCCATATTCGGGCATAAGCAACTGCGTGCGGGAAGTATTGTATTCCATATTGAATTTAAATGTGTCTGTAAGGCCGGTATGATTCCGGTTTACACTGAACATAATCAAAAAAAGCCTGCGTCTATAGCACAAAAAGAACGTGCCAGAAGGTTAAGCAAGGCAAATATAAGATAAAAAGGGTAGAGTAAACAATTACTACCTGCAACGGCGTTCCGCCAGCTATTTGTACCAGGACAAAAGAAATACACAGCTCAGCACAAAGGCGAGGAGAACAAACACAAATGCCCTGCAACTTGTGCAGGGCATTTGTAAACAAAAATTATATCTATTTCTTTAATCCTATTTCTCTGAGGCGCTCATCGAGATACATACCGGCTGTATAGTCTTCATACAGCTTCGGGTGATCTGCGTCAATGCAGCTATCGAGGCATGCAAGGCTCATTTCGCTTTTCGGATGCAGGAAGAATGGAATAGAGAATCGCGGAGACCCCCATTTTTCACGCGGAGGGTTAACCACCCTGTGCGTGGTGCTCCTGAGCCTGTCGTTGGTAAGGCGCTGTAGCATATCGCCAACGTTTACCACAATTTGCTCGGGTAGGGAAGTAACCCCGATCCAGTCATTTTTCTTAGAGAGTATCTCCAGTCCATCGGCGGAAGCGCCTACCAGCAACGTAATGAGGTTAATGTCTTCATGTTGCTCAGCCCTGATAGCTGATTTTGGCTCCTGAGTGATGGGTGGGTAATAAATAGCCCTTAAAATAGAGTTGCCATTATGTACATACTGGTCAAAATAATCTTCTTCCAGACCGAGGAACAGCGCAATTGCCTTCAGTAATGCATTGCCCGAGTCTTCGAAGGCGCGGTAAGCACTCAATAAGGTTGGTGTGAATTCCGGTACTTCTTCAACGGAAATATTGTCGGGGTATTCACTTTTTACCGGATCGCCGTCAATTACTTCTTGTCCAAACTGGAAGAATTCTTTCAGATCTGGCGCATCAAAGCCCTTGGCATGCTCTTGTCCGAACGATGTATAGCCACGCTGGCCAGCCAGTCCCGGTATTTCGTAAGTACGTTTTACGTCAACGGGTAAGCTAAAAAACTGTTGTACATACTCATACAGGTCGGCAATAAGTGCATCGGGAATGCTGTGGTTTTTAACGGCAACAAAGCCTGTTTCTTCAAAAGCTTTACCTAATTGTGCGACAAATTGTGCCTTCAGGGCGGGATCGCCACTATTGAATTCAGCAAGGTCAACTACTGGAATATTCATAATTAAATCGGGATTAGGGGCACAAAATAACGGTATTCAGGGTTTGAATTCATTATTTTTTTGTGAAATTTTATTCAAATGTATAGGCTTTCAGGTATTGCATGCCAATAGCATTCTTCTTGCCCCGCACTTCGAAGTACTCGTAAAAGGTAGTATCCTTTGGGGTAAGGAAGCCAATAACATAGGTATACGGGGTGTCACTTTTCCTGATAGCGAGCCGGTAGCGTTCAAGCCCTTTCGGCATGGTGAACCTGCCTTCAGCCACATCATACCCGTATGCGGCACGAACATCATACACCCCATCCTTTACAAGGCTGTCGGCTAAAAGGGTAACAGTGAACACAAAATCATTGAGCGGGTCTTTAATTTTCATGCCTGCGCTGTCAATAACGGTGCCGGGTGCTGGCAGCGTGAATTTTTCAGCGCTTTTGCTGCCATTACCATCACCACATCCCGAAACCAAAAATCCAGTTGCAAAGCAAAGCGATGCCACAATTTTTTTCATAAAGGGGCAAAAATAAGGGAATTCTGTGTGCGATTAATACGACGAAGATAGATTATCAGGCGTGGCTGCCGCTGTCCGTTTGTCGAAATTGAAGTGGGAACCAGCACTCATCATAGAGTGCTTTAACATGAAGGACGCTAGCCTTACCCAACACTAAAACGTCACCTTAAACTCCTGGATCAAATTATGTTTACCCATAATTTTTACGGTGTAGGTGCCTTTTTCCTTTGGACAGTCTTGATAGACAGGTTGGTCTTTGATCTTCTTTTTCTTCGCCAGTATTGAAGCGCCTGAGCTGTCCATGAATTCTATAGTGACTTCCTGACCTGCAAATGATTCCGGGAAATTGAGTTCGAGTGTGTTTCCGTGTAATTCATTTGTAGTTGGGTGCAAAGTCCATTTAACTTCTTCTTTGAGCAATGCAGGTACACCTGCAATTTCGGGGTTAGCTGGACGGGAGCCAGTGGTGTTCGGGGTTACCGCCAGGTCAATCATTACCGGGTACTTGTTGGAAAACTGGAAAAGCGCTTCTATCACCTCTGCCGGCGCAGAGGTATTGGCGTGTGCATTTGCGTTATTAATAGATATCCTGAAGCGCTGCCCGTCGTTACCTATCGTTCGGTAGGAGTTGGGGATATAATGCATATGGTTGGCGTTATTCACCAGCCACGGTGAAATGAAAATGTGGTCGTACCAGTTTTTGCCACCGCCCCCCGAGCCACAAGAATTGGGGCCGGAGATACGCGTTGAGGTGGTAAAATACGCTGAGTACTGTCCTTCATGATCCCAGTTAGCCGGATAGGTCAGTTTTTTGTCGGGAAAGAATGGGGGATCAAAGAAACGGAATCCCGAATCCTCACATGCAGTTAGGGTTTGGTAAAATGCCTCAGAAGATTCGCGCACATTGAAATCGCCTAGATTGATCAGGTTTGGCAAGTGTTTGAAATGAGCTTTTATCCCCGCCATTTCGCCTTCTATCTGCAAGCCGCGTACTTTTTCAAACTCGTCGCCCGACTTATCGTGATTGAGCGTTAAGTATAAAAATGTAGTGTCGTGTGTTCGTGGCAGTTCAGCTCCTTTATAGTAAAGTTTGTAAGTATTGAAATCAGTGATATTGACGTAAGTAGAAACAATGTTGGCAAAGCCCATTTTGCGCTGGTCGTAAAACAACACAGACTGGTTATTTGCTTGCGCAATATTGGTAAATGTGCAATAGGCG
>CANCOG010000562.1 GCA_947379685.1 Flavipsychrobacter stenotrophus
ACAAGTTACCAACTTTTCTCATAAAAATATGCCTGTAGTAACCCGTGATGAGAATTTAAATAACTCTACTATCAGATTGGCATTCATTTTCAAGTACCCTTCCAATCAAACCCTAATACTTTCCATCACCCAAATAAGGATTGCTTTTCTTACGGAAGTCACCGCGTTTCCAGGCATCGAAGAATTCGGCCCAGGCAAGAGGATTGAGGATATTCATCGGTTTCTGCTGACCGTAGTATACCGCATCGCGCGCTTGTTGTTGCATATATACCGACTGTGCTTCATGGCCGTCGCGGGGCAAGGTTTGTGATAATGCACGCAACATAAACGCATCGGTATTTTTACGTGCAATTTCGTACTGATCGTTAGGTATGTGCCAATGAACGAAGGCATAATCGAATGCTTCTTTGTTCGGCAAAGGGCGGATAATGGTTTCAGGTAAGTAAAAAGTATCCTGTACCATGAGCTGGATAATGGAAAAATATTGCCCTTTCAAATCTTTTTTTACAATAAACTCCTTGGTGCGGTATCCAAGGCAACTGAATAAAAGTGTGTCACCCTTGTAGCAAACTATACTGAAAACACCGGAGTACTCTGACTCCACGCCCCGGTTCTTGTTTTTTACCTGAATGGTAACATCAGGCACCGCCCTGAGGCTGTCGGCCGTCATGGTAACACCGTTGATCTGTATTATATTATCGAAAGTGGTATTCTGGGCGCTGGCAGACTGAGATGCACCGAAAGTGCAGGCTATGAACAACAGGCAATATGTTACTAATTTCAATGGCATGCACAGCAAAGTTAAGTTATTAATATTTATTGAACGAAAACGCTGTACCCTGAAAATTTGCCTGCTGCTCGAAAACGAAAGTTAATACAGTTTATTTTGTCGGGCTACTGAATACAAAGTAAGCATGTTTCACTTACTTTTGCTGTTCGATAAAATATCTTTTAACAAAGGTTTACATGATAACAAAAGAAGCTGTATTAGAGGCATTGAGCAATGTACAGGAGCCTGACCTCGGTAAGGACCTCGTAACCCTGAATATGATACAGGACATTACAATTGACGGGAAAAACATATCATTTACAGTGATACTCACTACCCCGGCCTGTCCGCTGAAAGAAATGATTGAACGTGCATGTGTAAAAGCAATACACATGCTGGTTGATAAAGATGCTGTGGTTACCGTTCATATGACGGCCAATGTTAACTCCAACAGAAAAGACAACAAATCGGTACTTCCCGGTGTAAAGAATATTATTGTAGTTGCTTCTGGAAAAGGTGGGGTTGGTAAGTCTACCGTTTCTGTAAATCTGGCTATTGCCCTTGCTCAGGAAGGCGCAAAAGTAGGCTTGCTTGATGCCGATATTTATGGGCCATCCATCCCTATTATGCTGGGCATGAGGGACGAACGCCCCAAAATGACTGATATTGATGGCAAGAATATGATAGTGCCTATAGAGCGTTTCGGCATAAAGGCCATGTCTATTGGGTTGCTTATCGATGAAAAACAAGCAGTAATCTGGCGCGGCCCAATGGCGAGCTCGGCCGTGAGGCAATTCATTACCGATGTATATTGGGAAGAGTTGGATTACCTGGTTATTGACATGCCTCCGGGCACCGGTGATGTACACCTGACCATGGTGCAAACCGTACCTGTTACTGGCGCGCTGATCGTATCCACCCCTCAGGCTGTTGCTGCTGCTGATGCTCGAAAAGCGATCATGATGCTCAAACAGGCACAAATCAATGTGCCGATACTTGGCATTGTTGAGAATATGGCTTATTTTACTCCCCTTGAATTACCTGACAACAAATATTACATCTTTGGCAAGGGCGGTGCGAAGCAAATGGCAGAGCAATTTGACCTCCCGTTCCTGGGTGAAATACCAATTGTGCAGGGCATAAGAGAAGGTGGTGACAGGGGTATTCCGGCAGTGGTTGATGACGAACCAGTTGCTAAGAATGCATTCATAGCTTTGGCTCAGGCAGTAGCACGAAATGTGGCTATGCGTAACGCCAACATGGCACCTACCAAAATACTGGAAATAGTGAACTAGAATTGATTTCATTACATTGTTGTAAAAATCAGCTTTGAATTTTTACTTTTGATTTTCGAACATACTGACTATGAAGAAATTTTTATTACCGGTCGCACTGTTGTTAACTATGCAATCAGCTTTTGCACAGAAAGCTAAAGATGCCAAGGCCGAAGCCGTTTCCATTGACATGATCTATGTTAAAGGTGGCAAATTCGACCTGGGCAATGACAGCGAAGCTGTAGACAGAAGGCCGGCACATACCGTAAACCTCAAAGATTTTTCCATTGGCAGGTATGAGGTAACTGAAGCACAATGGGTGGCAGTGATGGGAAAGAATCCATCATCTTATACTTATTGCTCCACTTGCCCCGTAACCAACGTGAGCTGGAATGACATACAGACTTTCCTGGAAAAACTCAATACCATGACTGGAAAGCACTACCGCCTGCCAACAGAAGCGGAGTGGGAATTCGCCGCAAGGGGTGGACTCAGGGAGCACATGAGAACAACTGCAGATGATAAGAAAGTAGGTAACAAGCATAGCGGTAGGGTTGTTTTGCAATATGGAGCATGGTTCGAACGCAACGCAAAAGACCATGTGCACCAGGTAGGTAAAAAAGCGCCAAACGCGCTGGACATTTATGACATGACCGGTAACGTTGAAGAATGGGTGAATGACTGGTACGGTAAAGACTACTTCACGAAAAGGGAAGTAAATGACCCTAAAGGGCCGGATGGTGGTTTTTCTAAGGTTGTTCGTGGTGGTCACTGGAACAGTGAGGCCGATGAGGTTTCTGTTACACGCCGTGCTGCTTATGTACCGACTTCAAAAAGTGTTTACCTGGGTTTCAGGATTGCTGAATAAAAATTCTCCAATATTTATATTTCATTGAGAAAAGAGACGCCGATCATTGCGTCTCTTTTTAATTTTGCTCAATCACCAATAGAGCGATCAACTAATTTAACTATGCTGCACCGCAAAACAATGGATGAACTTAACCGCATGTCTGCCGAGGAAATGCGGGAAGCCGAAAAACACTCAATTATAGTGATTTTGGATGATATACGCAGCATGCACAATGTGGGTTCCGTGTTCCGGACTTGCGATGCTTTTGCTGCGGGTGCGCTGTACTTATGCGGCTATACCCCGCTCCCACCCCACAGGGACATCCACAAAACTGCATTAGGTGCCACCGAAAGTGTTACCTGGAAACACTTTTCCACCACATTAGAAGCGATTGACCACGCACGTGCTCTGGGTTACAAAGTGATGGCTGTAGAGCAGGCACACAACAGCATTAGACTGGAACAGCTGAATTACAATAACGAAAAAATAGCCCTTGTTTTCGGCAATGAAGTATCGGGGGTGAATGAAGACGCCTTGCTGGCAGCCGATGGCTGTATCGAGATACCGCAATGGGGTTCCAAACACTCGCTGAATATATCTGTGACAGTGGGTGTAGTGTTGTGGGAAATGGTGAGAGGGTCGGGTAAAAGTTAAAATTCAATTACCATAAAAAGACTGGCAAAGGTTTGGAGTAACTTGCACCCGGATACACAGACGGCCGGAAAGACTTTTTACAAATACCTTGCGGCTTGAATTTCATCCACCATAGCACAAGACTACTTTATGATGAAACTGACCATGGACTTAAACCGGAGAATTGACCTGCTTTGTAACCTGGGAACCTGGATGCAACTCAATGATACAGGCTGGGTGGAAGCCAAACA
>CANCOG010000563.1 GCA_947379685.1 Flavipsychrobacter stenotrophus
CCAATACAATCTGAGGCCATGAGCAACAATGCTCCTTTAGTGAGGGTCGCATGCAAAACCTGGTCCTTCATTTCTGGCGGGCAATGGGCTTCAACAGGAGAACCACCTATTGTGCGAACTTCCAGTTCTCCTCCCAGGCATTGCTGGTAAAATGTCATAGCCTCGCGGCAGTTGCCTTCGAAAGTCAGGTAGACATTGATCTGTGTCATAATCGTTGTTTTTATGACGACAAAGTAACATCATTTGCTGCCGACTACAGGGGGCTGAATACGGCAATAATAAGGGCGATAATGACATAATGCCAACCAACGCCAACTTAGCAATTAAACCATTCTACAAAACAATTTATCTTCTGGAAATATAAAAAGGCAGGTTTTCAGAAACCCTTTCATTAGCCAGGCGCAAAATATACATGCCGTCTGGTAATTCCGGTAGGTCAATTTGCTTTTCATTTGAGACGGCATGCTCATTAACCGAATACACTACCCTGCCCAGGTAATCGAAAACACTCAGTGCTACTTTATCTGCCTCATTAAATCCACGTAGTTTAAAGTGCCCGCAAGAAGGGTTAGGGTATATGGAGATGCCGGGCTCAGAGACCTCAACGTCCCCAATCTCGTCAGGAAGACGCGGATTCAATCTGGCAATAAATATCTCCTTACTTGCCGGAGGGCCTGTATTTGTTATCGTATTATTGAACCTCAAAGTTGGGCTCGAAAAATAGCCTGCCATATACACACTATTAAACGTGTCAATTGCAACACATTTAGACTGAGCAGTCTGCCCATATGGCGACGCCTTGGCCCACAGGACATTGCCAGTAGGTGAATACTTAGCCAGGTAGGCTCCTCCCGCTATGTCTCCGGTCACAACCTTAGTTCCGAACGTGGCCGTAAGGCTACCAAAAAAACCTGTCACAAAAGCATTTCCTGCCGGGTCAACAGCAAGCCCGGTCAATTCCTCGGTAAAAATACCACCAGCCTTTTTAGCCCAAACTGGTGTTCCGGAAGAAGTATACTTTATCAAAAAAACATCGGATGAGGAGCCTTTGTTATGCAGTGTAATTGTATCAACGTAAATAGTTGAGCTGGAAAAACTCCCCCCAACATAAATATTACCGGCTGCATCGGTACCGACACCGTACCCTATATCTGCACCCATATCTCCTTCCCGCCTCGCCCATAACGGGACACCCGATGAATTGTATTTGACGACAAAAACATCTGATTGGCCGTAATTCGTTAATGTCGGAGTAGACCCAAATGCTATTGATGGCGATGAAAACTCACCAGTAACAATTACATTGCCAGACGCATCAACCGCAATAGCTTTTGGCAGCTCGTCGAAAACTGTGCCCTGTTTTATTGCCCAAACGACATTACCCGCCGGGTCATACTTGGTTAAAAAGATATCATATAGGCCGGAACAGTACAATTTAATGCTACCAAACCTGATAACGGAATCAGAAAACTGCCCTGTCAGGTAGGCATTACCAGACAAGTCTATAGCAAGCGCAATTCCAAAGTCATTCTGATATGAGCCCGCACTTTTTGCCCAGAGGAGATTGCCTGCCGCATCATACTTAACAATAAATACATCGGCAGTCGTATTGGTGCCACCTACATTTGTCAGGGTTGTAGAACCAAACGTTATTGAAGTGCTATGAAAAAGACCCGCGGCATATACATCTCCGGCTTTATTTGTCGCCACCGATATTACAGCGTCCATATCAGTTCCACCGGCACTTTTTGCCCAAATTACATTACCCGAAGAATCGTATTTAACAAGAAAGGCTTCGTCTTTGTTAACACCGGTATTCGCGAGGGTGTTCGTGCCAAAGACAATACTTGAGCTATTAAATGAACCTCCTAAGATCACATTCCTGTTCCCGTCGGTGGTTACAGAGTAAGCCACATCAGCCTGCACCCCGCCACTGCCGCGGCACCAGTCCCAATTCTGGGCATACGAACTTTCAGTTGCACAAAAACACGATAGCACTATTAGCAGAAACGCAAATGATCTGATTAACATGACGATGGATTATTTCAATCAAAACTAATAACTTCCCTAATACTACTACATAAAATGTATAACTGGACACCGTTAGAACCAACGACCAATCCCGCTCCCCCTGCCAAAAAAACAGTTGTGGCACACTTCCAAAGTGTGCCACAACTAAAAATAAAGCACCCGGATAGTTCTATTAATCCTTCAGCACGAAATGTATAAACTCAACGCCAAGCGAAGAATGCACCCTGAGTATGTACTGGCCTGAGGCAATCTGCCCGCCCATATCCACCTGCTGGCGAATAAGCCCGTCATGCGGAGTTGTTGAACCGGTATACATTACCTTGCCCAGCATGTCCATCACCTCGTATTGCAACGCTTCGTTTGACCGGTTTTTGATGATACCCGTCAGCAGAAAACTGCCATTATTTGGATTGGGAACCAATGTAAAACCGTCGCTTGATGTTAGTAAACCATGTACACCGTCAGTAAGGTAGTCAGCATAAATGATGATGGTATTGCTGGTATCGGATGACCTCGTAGAACATGGTAAGGCACTGCAATGCACCACACAATAAACAGTGTCATTAAAGTACACCGACGAAGCAAATGTAGATGAAGTTGCACCCGGCATTAATGCGCCATTCAGGTACCATTGGTATGTAGGGGTGGAGCCGCAATAGCTGAGGCTGGAAAAGCAAGTAACTATCTGACCCAGGTATGTAATGGAGTCACCTGCGAGTGTAGTAGTGATAGAATCAGCCGGAGTCACCGGTGGGTTTACGACCATTGTTGTACCAGGAGAAACCACCGTATCCGGCGATGCGCAATGCTGGCTGCTGATCATCACGCAGGAGATCATGTCACCATTTGCCGGAACGTAATGGGCGGTAAGCCCGGTGGCTATTACAGTAGCAAAGCGGCTCCATTCAAACGAAGGTGCAGTACCGCCATTTATTGGTGTAGCGGTAAGGCTTACTGTATCGCCGGCACACACCGTATCAGAAGGACTCACAGTAAAGGTAACGGAAGGCGTGACAGCAGGCAAGATCCTTACCGTGAAGTGAGCAGCCGCTGAGCCGCAGCTATTTGTTTTCGTGTAGGTAATGATAGCCGAACCCGCACCAACCCCGGTTACTATACCTGTTGTGCCCACAGTAGCCAAAGACGCAGTGCCACAAGTCCAGGTGCCACCGGCAACTGACCCGGTAAGGCTCACCGTTCCGGCAGGACAAACACTGTCTATACCTGAAATAGTACCTGCAACCGGACCCGGATTAACAGTCATCGTAATATCGTTGGACGTATCAATTGATGCACCTCCGGCACTTGCCGAAAGGGAGCAGTTAATGACATCACCTGTTGTAAGCACATTGGTCGTGTAGTTTACGCTATCGGCTCCAACGTTGGAACCATTTTTACGCCATTGATAATGGGGTGTTGAAGTGCCGTGTGCATTGGCTATGAACGTAGTTGAAGCGCCCGCACATACACTGTCATGCGTTGTGTTGGTGATCACAAAGTAGACACTGTCAAATATAGTGTTGAGCGTGCTGTTAGTAAGAATAGGCGCATTAAAGTCAAAATAAATAGAAGCCCTGTTCCTTATCTGGGCACCGTTTGTTAAACCACGCCTGGTCTTGATATTGTAGGTAAACATACCGTTGCTGGCAGCTGTGTTTGTAGTCCAGTCGGGCAGGTGAATATGGTCAAATTTGAACTTCACAACGCCGCTGTCATTCATTTCAACAGTATAAGGGTGCG
>CANCOG010000564.1 GCA_947379685.1 Flavipsychrobacter stenotrophus
CATACGCCGGGGGCACTCCAGTAATTGAAGCTATCGAGAATGAGGCTACCACCTGCATTATAAAAGAAATAGGTATTAGAGATGGTGTCCCAGGAAAATCCGTTCCATTGTATTTCCAGGTTGCAGGTGATTTGGTTTGAAGTATTGAAGGTATTGATGTAATGAAAGCCGATACCGGTAGCCGCAGGATAAGACTGGTTGATGCAGTCCACTATTTTGCCGGCTGTGTTATAGGTATTTCTGTCTCCACCTGTAGGGGCAATTACATAAACTCCGGAAGCGATCATTACATTTGACCAATACGTAACCGTGTCGGGGGAAAGGTTAAAGCTGAATACTCCGTTAAGGGTGGTATGTTTATAGCCTGACGCGATCAATAAAGGCATTAGTCCGCTTGTGAAAAATCCTCCGTTGGGTTGTATAAATCCGACAACATCGCGGTTGAAATTAGAGCCTCGTGAACCTGAGTATGTGTAGCTAGTAGAGTCGGTTAATGGGGTTGGGAAGGTTGTACTCAGATAATCATAGCTGCTTGTGGCCACAAGTCGCTCCAAAGTCGTGGTGGTTTTCGCCGCTACAGTATTCCTGCTGTTTTGATATTGTAAAAGTGCGTCTATCCTTTGGCGCGCAGCTGTGACTTTGGCTTTTGTGTTTTTTTCATTTTTGATGGGGTGCAGTGTCTGGGCTTTGCAGACAGCAGATATTGCGAGGATGACCAATAAGCCTGCAAGGGTATATTTAATTTTCATAAAAAATAATGACTTTGTATTAGGAACGATGATAAAATAAAGTACACCAACTGACTTGTTCTTTTCCATTTCTGCTTCGTTGAAAAAGTCTTTAAATAGTTCACTATTCGCAGATTTTTCGCCTCGCATAAAAGAAAAATAACTTCGCCATTTGGTGTACTTTATTTTATCAACGTTCCTTAGTAGCAAATATAGCGCAATAATCATGCCGTTTTTATTGGTTTGTTAATTTTTGCTTTTGGTTGGTTTGTTGTTTGAATCAAAATTTTCAGGAGTTTATAATGGGTTGAATTATTAGATGTGGCTTTGAATTGGGTCAGAGACCCGTCTAACAATGTAGACACGAGAGCGCTGCGCTAACTCTCGCGCCAGTTAGGTGATGACGTGTTATTTACGCCCGTTATTAACAGCCGCCCTTGCAAAAGGAGCCTCCGGTTTGGGCGCAAGAGCGAGATGTGGTTTATCACCCTTGAATTTGCGCGAGCGCAAATTCGGTCCCACTCTTAAAATAAGAGGGAGTTGTCGCTTAGCGCCTCGTGTTTGGTGGAGGTTCTTCGCTAGGCTACCGACTGGCGGCCGGGTAGGCGAGGTTTTGAGATTTTCTCCCGGCAGGCCGTTCGGACGGGGGGCTCGGGTGTCGGACAAAGTTTGAGGAGCAAAAAAAAGTCCCACTCTGTCAAAAAGGAGAGGAGTTTGTGCCTGGTGCTTCTTGGTGGGTGAAGGGGTATTTGTTGGGTTGGGTGGAGAAGGGTGACTTTGCGGTAGCTGTCGTTATGTCCTATCTAATGTGGGTGTTTTTTTTGTAGTTTCGCTTAATAGCATTTTTATGAAGGGGTGGAAAACAATACTGCTGCTGGTTGTATCGAATATGTTCATGACTTTTGCCTGGTATGGGCATCTGAAGTTTAAGGAGTATGAATGGGGGAAGAACCTTGGGCTGTTTTCGGTGATACTGATCAGCTGGGGAATGGCGTTTTTTGAATACATGTTCCAGGTGCCGGCCAATAAGGGGGGATTCAATGAAAATGGAGGGGCGTTTGACCTGGTACAGCTGAAAACAATACAGGAGGCTATTACGCTAACTGTGTTTATGGCGTTTACTCTTATCTTTTTTAAGGAACAAAAGCTGGCGTGGAATCATTTGCTGGGTTTTGGGTTGATAGTTGCTGCTGTATATGTGATCTTTAAAAAATGGTGAGCGATGCTCAATGGCTTAATTGCGGAATGGCTCGATGGCTCAATGGGGTTGATGGCAAGAACCCCGCCGCGGGCGGGCAGGCGAGTTGTGGGTTATCACCCCTGAATTTTTTCTTCGCAAAAATTCGGTCCCACTCTTAAAATAAGAGGGGAGTTTGTGCTTAGCGCAAGGTGTGGGTGGAGCGGGTTACGAGGTCTAACCGGTGGTTTTCGAAAGCTACGGACAATGGCAATTCTCATTTTTGCGGTGGGCTGAGGCACCAGTTGGACGGAAAAATATACGATACCTACGGCATCGGTACAAAAATGTAACACTGCTCTATAAACATGTGATGCCTATGGCATCATGGTGTTTAGTATAGTTCTGCTGCTGTCTGTAACGGACATTAGCGGCTGGTTACAAAAAATGCATAGCAAACGCGGAAGGCAGAATCTCTATTGCGGTGTTTCGTTTTGGTGGCCCATCACACTTCAGATAGCCTATTGTGGGTTTAGCACAGCGGGATATTCTGGTGTATAGGGTGGTGTTTATTGGTTAGTATCTCCAATGCCCATATCGAATGTGTTAGAGGTCGTGACACTGTAGCCGGCTACTACAATGGATGCTCCCTTCTTAGCGGAGAATTTGACCGAACCGCTTTTTACCTTGAAAGTGGTAATGAAACCGGGTGCAATTTTGCCAATCTCTTTGGCTATCCGCTGTTTGACTTCGTCGGAGGAGTCGTTGTAGCGGGTGTTCTGGAAGGTTACGATCAGGCTGGTATTATTTGAATTTGTTACCTCAATTTGCTTAACACCATATTTCTCTTCTATATTTTTACTGAGTGCATCCATTTCCTTCATGTCTTTGCAGGCACCCAGTGTACATGTTGCTGCTAGAACGAGTGTTGTGAATTTTTTCATGGATTTTGTTTTTGAGGATCAATATTACGAAAATTTGGTTGGCAAGTATCAAACTGACGTTCTTGGGGGACGATGTTATTGATTTATGGATTTTGTCATTCCCGATACATCTGTTCAACGCCTCCGGCGTTGGTAGTTTACATTTGCTTACCGCCTCCACGATCGCTATCGGGATCACCGGTGGCTATTGTTATTGAAGCCTCATCAGGCTTCCTTGAGTCAGTGACATCGGGAATCACCCGAAGCAATTTATAATTGAGCCTTTCAGGCTTCCTTAATCCAATGTCCTTCCTACGCTGGAGCTGAACCGACAATTGAATTATTTATTTTTTGGTGATCGTGATGCCTGTGCCTGCCCAGTAGGACTGCCAGCCGGAGACCATTCCTGATGTATTATTGGTGTTGCCTACGTAATTGTAGTTGATGTAGGCATTTTGGGTTGTGGTGTCTGTGGCCATTTTTTGCCTAATGGTGTTATAGGTGCCCGGGGTGACTCCTTGAACGCCGTATTGCTGGTTGAAATTATATTCGAGGCCCCAGGCTGGAACTGGCAGGCCTGCGTTGAGTTCGTAAGTTGTATAGTTGCTCAATTTGAAGTCGCTACGGCGGTAATTGAATACTTCAAAACCTGGATAGTTGCCATTACTGCGGGAAATTGACGGGGTAATGTGGATGAATGAAATTGGGATTTTCTGTGTGCTGTAGACTACCCTGAATTCATCCATGTGTGTGTGGCCGGCAAAGTTGGCGACGATATCATTCTTGTATTTATCGAGTTCGTTGAGGAACCCTGAGTTGAAGGGGGAGTTCCACATCATTACAGTCTGGCCGTATTTGATGGACGAATACACGTCCTGGCCGGGAGGTATATGACAAGCGATCCATACTTTCCTGCTTTTAGGA
>CANCOG010000565.1 GCA_947379685.1 Flavipsychrobacter stenotrophus
GGAAAATATATGAGGAATCTTTACGCCAAGGTTGGTGTAGATGTGAATTTCGCACAAAACAACGTTTTTGAAGCCTACGGAACTGAAACAAAGGCAAGTGGCTATAAACTATTAGACTGCGGCCTTGGTACTGATATTACCAACCGCAAACACCACACAGTTTGTACCGTTACCATTGCTGCCCATAATGTGCTCGATGTAGCTTACCAAAATTCACTCAGCCGTTTGCGCTACGCACCTGAAAATTATGCTACAGGCAGAACTGGTATTTTCAATACCGGCCGCAACTTCAGTGCCATGGTATCGGTACCACTGGATTTCAAGTGATTTTTTGGGTGGTGCTAATCTAACCACAAAGGGCACAAGGGATTTCACGAAGGTCACAAAGTTCTTCATTTGACTTTTTAGAGGCACAAGGAATGTTGATGGAACATTATATTCATCCATTTCATCTCGAGCATGCAATTGTTTATTTATTTGTTTTTCCATAGTTTTGATAACTATGAAGGGTAAAATTGTATGCGCTTTGCTGATTCCGGCCGCCTTTGGTTGTAGAAAGCCAGCGAAAGAAACTTTGGATTTTACCCATATGGGATATGGTGCGCTCAATCTGTTTATCTATGACGTGAACCAGACAGATTCAAATGGTAAATTCTTACGGCGCGACACCATTGGCTACTTCTGTTCTGAATTTTTGATTCCACAACAGTCTAATCAGACATTTACTGATTGCAGGTTTTTGACAACAGAAAATGGGTTTTACACTTTGGTTAACGACAAACAATATATTGAGTGTGGAGGTGTAATAGTCGCCGACACATTTTTGTTTCTTCACCCCCCAAGATCTGATTGCTATAAGATATTAGAGTTTTGTCCGATGCCACGTTTTGAAATGAATAAGGTTGGAAATAGATGGCAATGGGATTTAGAGATTGGGGGTGCGAGGTTTTTTATTAAGGACATTTACGAAGTGAAAGATATGGATACTTTTAAAAGTAAGTATGAGCTGGTGGATACCTCTTTGGTAAGTTGCGCCCAAGGGCGCCTCTTATGTTATCACGTGATAGCAAAGAGTTATTCAAGGTTTGGGGTTGGAACTGCCGATTACTATTTGAACAATGAATATGGATTGGTTAAATATTCTTTGCAGCCGGTGAATAAGGTCAGGTTTGATTTTACATTGATCCAAAAAACATGCGATACAAACATCCTAAAAATGAACCACGATTTTATGTGGCGCTATGCCCATTACAAAGCACAGGGAAATCCTTATGGTATAAAACCTTCAGCCTTGCGTTGAATTCCTGCGACATTTTTTTGGCCGTCTGCTCCGTTCAAAGATTAAATCAAGCAGCCTCATTTTATTTCTATTCAAATCGTATTATTGCAGGAAATGTAATACTAGTAAGTTGATGTCCAGCTAAGGCGATTACAACGTATTGGTTTTAAATGGGCAGATGCGAATTCCAGATCAGGTAAGCGTTTATTGGGGAAAGTACAGGGCAACACTTTTGTCAGTTATTCTGTGCGTGTATAGCCTGCCGCAGTTCTTTTTCCTGTCTCCCGGCAGTGAGCTCGATGGTTCATGGACCAGGGCTATAAACATGGCGGTCAATAAGCACCTTGTGTTTGGTAGGGATATCGTGTTTACATACGGCCCACTTGGATTCTTGCATACGCGAAATACGCAATACTTGGGTAATGTGCTCCTGCTACTGGGTGATCTGTTCCTGGTTACGGGTTTTTTCTATATCGCCCGTAAGTTCTTGTCGAAATACGAGAGGTGGTTCTTCATTTTGCTGGCTGCCTTCTTATGTTTTAAGGGATCGGGGTATACGCAGGCGTTGTTTTTCGTGTTCGTTATTTTTAGCGTTTTCAATATTCAAAACAATTTCAAAAGCCATTTTGAACTGATCTATTGCACACTGGCTGGTGTTATAGTTTTTTATGTTAAAGTGAATTACGGCATTATTGCACTGGGTATTTTGGCTTTAATGGTTGTTTTGCAACTGGCAAGGTACCGAAACGGGGCGTTGATAACCACATTAATTGCGGTCATTGGTTTGTGGGCAATACATGTAATTGCTCATGTTGATGTTATTAATTATATCCGCTACAGCCTCCCCTTGATCGCCTATTATGATGAAGCCATGTTTACGCCAAAGCACCCTGTGGATGTCAATTTCTATGCAGCGATGGTTTCCATTTTGGTGTTTTTAGGAATTGTGGCTTTTTATTTATTTGGCCTTCTTAGATTGAAACTAGAAGGGAAATGGCTACCTATATTTCTATTATCAGGTCTGTGTTTCCTGATATATAAGAATGGGTTTACGCGGTTCGATTTTGAGCATTTTAGCGAGTTTTACAGCATTTTTCCGTTGTTCGTCATCTTCTCCCTACTTTCGATGGACTATGGTAAGTATCTGGTTGTCAGGGTTTTGTCGGTTGGTGTGTTGGTTATTTCTATGTTGATTTTGACGCCAGGGGCTATCAGTTTAGATTCCTGCAAAAGGTATTTTTCTTACTCCCTGGGCATATCGGTAAGGAATTATTTTACTGCCATTGGCAGCAAGCAAGAGGAACTGGTTGAAATACAACTATCTGCCGACAAGCTGAAATTGATTAACGATGCGACCATAGATATTATACCTAAACAAATTGTTTTGCTTCAACTGAATCACCTTAATTACCATGGGCGGCCGGTTATACAATCATATACTGTTTATTCCAAAGCACTTGATTCGTTGAATGCTACTTTTTTTAGGGCGGCCAGTAGACCTGAGCTGGTAATGATCAGGCATGACGGTATCGATGACCGGTATTTCTTTTGGGATGAATCGTTAACCAAGGCGACATTGCAACTGAACTATGACTATAGCAATTATATTTCACTCAATAATGACTGTCTGAGTGCAAGTAACAATCTCTGTTACTTGCTATTAAAATCTATTAAAACCGAGCACAAGAAACCAGAATTTGAAAAGATAGGGGAACAAACCATTGATTTTGGTGAGCGGGTGAACCTGAACTTTCCCGATAGTGTGCCTGTCTATATGACGATGGAAATGCACTATAGTGCTATAGGGAAAGTCCAGAAATTATTTTACCAGCCCCCGCTGGCACATATTACTCTTTCACCTGAAGGTCTCCCCTCAGTTGATTACCGGGTGGTAAAGCAAATATTAGAAGGGCCGGTACTCATCAACAAGTTTATTGCCAACAATATCGATCTGAAGAATTTCATGACAGGGCACATTAAAGACAATAAGAACATAAAGGGTTTTGTTGTTTATCGCGATGGTGATGGTTTTGAGCGTAAGCTAAAAGTCACTTTTTTTAGCTTTAAAAACTACAGAAGGGGGTAATGGTTTGAGATTTCACCGTTATGGAAGTTTAACCGCAGAGTATTTTAACTGCCAGTTACTCTGCGGTTAAGCCTTTTCACAAAAGCAGGGTTTTTCCACCAATTGTTATCATTTTTAACAAATCCGGCATTGTTTTTGATGTGATTGGATTTGTAAACTCTTTTTCGCGTGAAGCAAAAACTGATACTCCTTTTAGGTTGCTATGTCCTTATCCAATCTTCCGCTTTTTTACTGAATGGTTGCGGGGGGCATTGTAATACTGAGTGCTATTTTCCGGTAAGGGCGTCATTGATACCAATGGACAACTCCGGGACTGTCCCTGTGTTGCTGTCCAACAATTCTGTTTTGGCCAGTGCGTGTATGCTGGTGTTTAGTCTGGAAGA
>CANCOG010000566.1 GCA_947379685.1 Flavipsychrobacter stenotrophus
TTTACTTTTTACTTTTTACTTTTTACTTTTTACTTTTTACTAGTCTCTTACAACTTTCTGCTCTATCCTGCCTGATTTAGTGACTGCAGAAACAACATAAACTCCTGCAGGTACGTCAAAATCAACTTCCGTTGGCGTATTTGTAGCAACAGTAAGCTCCTTCACCTTTCTGCCTAAAACGTCTCTTATAACTACAGGTACTTTTTCGCTGGTGCCCGATAGAAGGTTTATGGTAAATGTACCGCTATTAGGATTTGGTGCCAGCTCAATAGATGGTGCCTGTGTCTTTGTTTCTTCTACGCCTAATGTAGAGCAGTCAACTACTTCTACATCCAAAGTAGCAATTGTTGTACCACATGCATTATGAACCGTGTAGGTAATTGTAGCAGTTCCCAACGTGATGCCCAACACGGCACCAGTGCCGCCGGGTATAACAAGGGCCACCAATAAATTGCTGCTGCTCCAGGTACCGAAGGGCACCGCATCGAAGAAGATACTCGGGGTAGGTGAAGTAAATGACGACTGGCAAATAATTTCGCTGCCTATGATAGGCTGAGCAGGGGAATTGACATTGACCGTATGATATGCATCGGCTGTACCACATGAATTAGAAACTTCGTAGGTGATAATTGTTGATCCATTGAGCAACCCGGTAACATGGCCGGTAGCATCAACTGCCCCGAAATCGGGACTGCCACTTATCCATGTACCTCCAGTCCCCGATGTATGCAGCGTGATCGTACTACCTATACACACACTATCGTAACCAGTTATGGTTCCGGCTACAGGCAATGGATTTACAGTAACCACGTAACTGGCGGTATCTGCTCCGCATCCGTTAGTCAGGTGGTAAATAACTGTATCAAGCCCTGCAGAAACACCCCTTACCCTGCCGGTACTATTAATTGTAGCGATCGATGTATTCATTGAAGTCCATACGCCGCCTGAAACTGAGTCTGTGAGGCGAATAGTATCATTGACACACACAATATAAGGACCTGCTATTGCGCTAACCACCGGAGCAACTGTATCAACTGAAACTATAAAATGCGCAGTATCAGCGCCACAAGCGTTGGTAACAATATAGGCCAATGTATCCCTTCCGGCAGTAACACCGGTTACAGTGTCCGCAGTTATGGAAGCGTTTGCATTAATTGCCGACCAGGTACCGCCTACAGTTGGCACTGTCAGCACGATCCTGCTGCCAAGGCACACACCGTGTGAACCGGCTATTGGCCCTGCATGCGGAGCTGTAACTATATTAATGATATGCATTGCGGTTGTAGTGCCACAACCATTTGTAACTGAATAAAGTACTGTATCTGTACCGGCAGCTGCACCGGTAACCATGCTATCGGAAACAGTTGCAGTTGCATTAGTTCCACTCCATACTCCTCCGGTAACAGTTTCCGTGAGTATAGCAGACGAACCCACACAAAGCGAAGAAACACCTGAAATGGTCCCGGGATTTGCAAGCGGATTGATTGTTATTGCATGCGTTGCAGTGAGTGTACCGCAGCTATTGGTAACGGTATAAACTATAGTATCTGCCCCACCACTCACACCTGTGACAACACCACCTGTAACAGTGGCATTACCTGTGATTGTACTCCATGCGCCGCCACTTGCCGTATCTGTAAGTGTAATAGTTGCACCAACACAAACTGAAGAAGAGCCTGTGATTGTGCCGGGAACTGGCAATGGGTTGATAACTATTGTATGGCTCACCGTATCGGTTCCACACATATTGGTAACTGCATAAAGAATGGTATCTGTACCCGCAGACACACCAGTCACAACACCACCGGAAACCGTTGCGTTGCTGTTGGTTGCGCTCCATACACCGCCTGTTATACCGTCGGTTAGCGTAATGGCACCGCCAACACAAACTGAACCAGCACCTGTGATGCTACCCGCATCGGGTAACGGATTAATAGTAACTGGCTGGGAAGCAATATCAAATCCACAGATATTTACCACAAGGTATTTAACTGTGTCCAATCCCGCAGTTACGCCTGTTACAGAGGCTCCCGACAATGAAGCATTGGTATTGCTGAGAGTCCAGTAACCGCCGCTAACGGAACTTGTATAAGTCGCCGAAGCGCCTACGCAAACTGAAGTAGCACCGGATATTGTACCGGCAACTGGTGTTGTGATCACCGAAATTACAAAAGGCATTGATGATGTTCCGCATGCATTTGTAAGTGAATAGTAGATGGTATCCGTACCTAGTGCCACACCAGTAACAAGCCCTGTCGCACTTACTGTAGCAATGGAAGCATCAAAAACGCTCCATGTTCCTCCGGATGTTGTATTAGAGAGGGTAGTCGTGCCTCCGAGACAAACCTGAGCCGAACCAGTAGTTGTGTTTATGAATGGCGTAATACAGGGTAGTTTTCTGATACGGTCATTGCTGGCATCGGCAATAAACATATTACCGACGTTATCCATAACAATTTTTGTAGGCATGTTAATTTGTGCTGACGTCGCGTAGCCGCCATCGCCACCATATGCCGGTGCGCCCGTACCCGCAAGGGTGGAAATAATACCCGACGGATTAACAAGACGGATACGGTTATTGCCTGCATCGGCTATAAGGACATTACCGAAGATATCTGTCACAACTCCAACAGGAGAACTTAAGGAAGCTGCAGTCGCATAGCCACCATCGCCACTAAAACCGGAAGTCCCGATTCCCGCAAAGGTGCTGATTATACCGGAGGCGTCGATTACCCTAATCTTTTGATTGCCCGAATCAGCTATATATACATTCCCTGACAGATCGGCTGAAACGCTTACAGGCGTATTGATACGTGCTGTAGTCGCAGGCCCACCGTCACCCGAACTTCCAGGAACTCCGCCGCCGCAAATTGTTGACATTGTTCCCGATGCATCGACCATGCGGATGCGATGATCTCCCGCATCCGCAATATAAATATTCCCTGATATATCTACTGCCACACCTACAGGGTCTTTGAATTCCCCATCTGTTGCCGGGTGACCGTCACCCCGGTAACCCCGGGTCCCATCGCCAGCTACAGTAAAAATAATACCTGACGGATCTACCATCCGGATAACGTAGTTGCCGCGATCAGCAATATAAATATTACCATGCGCATCTCCGCAAACTCCATAAGGCTGATTGAGATCGGCAGCTGTTGCAGACCGCCCGTCGCCAGAATAGCCCGCAGTACCAGTTCCGGCAAATGTTGTAATAATGCCTGCTGTGTCAACTTTTCTTATTCTGTTATTATTCAGATCCGCGATATAGATGTTGCCATCGGGCATTACACATACGTCGTAAGGCTTAGACATTCTCCCTCCGGTTGCAGGGGAGCCGTCACCTGCAAAACCTGGCGCACCGTTCCCGGCAACTGTAGTGATCCTGTATTGTGCTTGCGCATTATGACCCAGCGACAGGAGAAAAACTGAGCAAAGAAGAATGTATATGTGTCTTTTCATGGTTGAAACTTTGTTGCGAAATTATATTGTATCTGTAAGAATATACAAAAAACTTGTAAATAGGAGTGTTAAAATGGAAAGTACGTACAGCCAAAACACTATTAAACTATAATATTACTTTACCCGAATACTTTGACCGGGCCGCAACTCATCTGGCTCTACGTCATTCAGATCCTGGATCTGTTTAACGGTCACACCATTGCGTTTTGCTATGGTTGAGAAATTATCTCCCTTCTTAACGGTATAGAATTTGCCTCCCTTGGCTGGCTTGCCGCCACC
>CANCOG010000567.1 GCA_947379685.1 Flavipsychrobacter stenotrophus
ATTGGTCTGAAATTCTCCCAACCGGCCCAAGCGTCCTTGCTTGCGAAAAAGAGACATTTTCCCGTTATCAGTAATCACCCCAGTTCGACACACGCCGCCGCCGCCACGAATCTCCAAATTAGCATAAACCACCCCAGCCCCTTTGCGTCTTAAATCCAAACCCAATCCACGTAAAATGAGCCCCGCGCCACTGCGTCTCCGCGCGAAATCTACAACCTCAACCCATTTAACTAATTACTCTTTTTATTACTCACGCTATCGGCTTACTTTTACAGCATGTATCCTGATTTTCAGTACCTGCTTCAAGCATTGTTTCAGCATGATATGCCTTCGTGGCTCGGTATATTTAAAACCTTTGGTTTTTTTGTGGCGCTGGCATTTATCGCAGCAGCCAGGGCCACTACCTCCGAGCTGAAGAGAAAAGAAAAACTGGGTTTGCTGCAGCCGGTTTTAAAAATGATCAAGATCAAAAATCCGGAAGCAGCTGAGCGGCCCGATGCCCCGAAAACCGTAATGACGGAGGTGAAGATGTACCCCCACCAGCTGATAACGGAAATTGTGTTCGCAGCAGCTATTGGCGGTATTATTGGTGCCAAGATATTCAATGCCTTCGAAACGTGGAGCGACTTTATCAAAGATCCAGTTGGTAGCTTGTTCTCCCGCAGCGGACTGACCTTTTATGGTGGGTTTATTGTAGCCACCATTGTACTCTATTATTATACCAGGAAGTATAAAATTGCTTTCAAACACCTCTGCGACGCAGCTGCCCCAGCTATTATGCTGGCTTATGGTATCGGCAGACTAGGGTGCCAGTTTTCCGGTGATGGCGACTGGGGTATTTATAATACGGCTTACATAACCCAGGCCGATGGTGTGCTCAGGGCTGCAACCCCCACCGATGCAAAATATATTGCCGATGTCACCCGCGGCACTCCAGGTGTGAGTTTTGAGGCACCCTCAGCCCTGCCAAGGTGGTCGGTAGCGATGAACTACCCGCATAATGTAGGCTATGAAGGTATGCCCATTGCGGGTTGCAAGGGCGAGTACTGCAATGTGCTACCCGTGGCTGTTTTTCCGACACCTATTTATGAGGCAATTTTGGGAATCTCTTTATTTGGGCTGATGTGGGTATTGCGAAAGCGTCTGCGATATCCCCTGCACATGTTTGCACTGTACCTCATTTTTGCCGGCGTTGAACGTTTCTGTGTTGAACTGATCAGGGTGAATTCTACTTATTCTATAGGTTCCTTTCACCCTACCCAGGCCGAGATCATTTCTGTGATCTTGTTTATTGCCGGCACCGGTATACTCCTGTTTTACAGGCCAAAAAATGAAGCGTTACCATTGCAAGGGTAAAGATTGTCATTAAAATGATATGCAATGACCACCGATCAGATCAACTATTTGAATATTGGCTTAATGATACTTTCGGGTATTGTGGCCATATTCTTACCGTTTGAGCTGTTCCTGTTTTCCTATGCTATCCTTGGCCCGCTGCACTACCTCACGGAAATTTCATGGCTTCACAAGCGTCAGTATTTTTCCCCCGGTAAGTACGACCTCTGGATACTGGCGGTGCTCTCGATGGTCATCTTGTTTCCAACATTGATAAGGCTCTATTATAACATCGCTGAAAGTGCCGATGTTACTACTTCCCGGTTATACCAGCGGGCACTTGGGGTTGGAGGTGTTATGTTGTTTGGTTCCTTTGCCACAGCTGCCGTTCTTGTTTTTGTAAAAGATACATGGGCGCGGGCAATTGCCATCTTACTGGTTATCGGTATGGGCTTCCTCGTCATGACCCAGTACTTTGTTGCGCTCATTTTTACCTTGTTTATTCCCACACTCATTCATGTTTTTGTGTTTACTGGTTTGTTTATTCTTGTTGGGGCACTTAAAAGTAAGAGTATTTCGGGCATTTTATCGTTGGTGGCATTTGTGCTTTGTGGGGTAGGGCTGTTTATGGTCAATACACACCCGGTAAATAGTGCGGGCAGTTACGTGTTAGAGGTCTATAACGCAGGTTTTTTGAAACTGAACAGGCAATTGTTTGCCATCTTCCTCCACCAGGATGCCACTAATAATGATATTATTTTTTCCGGTCCCGGCATTCTGGTTACGCGCTTCATCGCTTATGCCTACACCTATCATTATCTCAATTGGTTCAGTAAAACAACAGTGATCAAGTGGCACAAGGTTCCACGCCGTTCACTGGTCATTACCCTGGTTGCCTGGCTGCTCGCAGTTGTGCTATACCTATCGAATTATCGGGTTGGTCTTACCGTGTTGTATTTTCTGAGTATACTCCACGTAATCCTTGAGTTTCCCCTGAATTTCCAATCTTTCAGGGATATCGGTAGGGAGTTTCGGAAACTCATTCTTAGTCGCAGCAATTGATATCTCGTTTCAAATTTGCTTTTTAAGGTGTATTGGCTCTGCGTTTTTTGCGCATCTTGAATTTTTATTTAAAAACTTGTTTTCCCACAGTTTTCGAGTTGATCTACTGTTCAATGTGGTTGTTTTTATTTATATTATTAAAATTAAACTGTAGTGTGCTAATTTTTATTTCATAAGGT
This sequence comes from Flavipsychrobacter stenotrophus, assembly GCA_947379685.1. Taxonomy (GTDB): domain Bacteria; phylum Bacteroidota; class Bacteroidia; order Chitinophagales; family Chitinophagaceae; genus Flavipsychrobacter; species Flavipsychrobacter stenotropha_B. The sequence goes on from CANCOG010000567.1 coordinate 2,577, forward strand.
TGGTATAGTATTTTATATTTGTCTCGATTCTTTATTTTTCGTGCTTGATTACTAAAATTAGGGATGTGCCCCGAAATTTTATTGTAAAAACCAGCAAAATTGAACAGCAAAACGTATACTGTAAAAGACTTTTTTCTTTATATTACGTCTTGAAAGTGTACCCATTGTTCTCAACTCACTCAAATAGATGCAAGGAAATTTAGAAAGTTACCAGAGAATGGTGGAAGAGATCGAAGATTATGCGATTCTGCTCTTAAGTGAACAGGGCATAGTTGAGAACTGGAATAAGGGGGCAGGACGGATCAAGGGCTACGATAGAGACGAGATCGTCGGTAAACACTTTAGTGTTTTTTTTACTGAAGAGGATCGGGCCCGATTGTTACCTGAACAGCTATTAGCAACAGCCCGTAATGAGGGCAAGGCTACTTGTGAAGGATGGGGACTTCGGAAAGATGGTTCGTTATATTGGAACAGCACCGTGATAACGGGCATTCACGACAATAATGGCCAAATCATTGGATTTTCTAAGATTACCAGAGATCTTACTGAACGTAAAAATGCCGAGGAAGAGCTCAAACGATTAAACGAGGAATTGGCCCAAAAGGTTGAAGAACGTTCGTTGGACTTAAACCATGCTGAAAAGAAGTTCATGGCATTACTAGACCATAACTTCGATTTCATCTCTATGAAGGATGAAAATGGGAATATATTGTATTTGTCTCCTTCCACGGTCCGTATAATTGGTTTTTCAATTGAAGAAATAAAGGGAAAAAATGCCGTTGACTTCTTTCATCCCGATGATATTGCTGATGTTGTTCAGCGGATGGAGACTGCTCTTGCAAACCCTGGCGTGCCTATTTGGGGGCGCAACAGAATGGTACATAAGGATGGCCATTATATATGGGTGGAAGGGACCACCACAAATCTTATTAAAGATGAAAATGTAAGAGCCCTGGTAGGAAATTTCCGTGACATCACCGACCGTAAAATTGCAGAGGAAAGCATTAACGAAAGTAAGGCTCAACTACAACACTTGCTGAAGGGCATGGGCGATGCATTTGTGAGCCTCGACAATAACTGGAAAGCTACCTACGCCAACGATAATGCTCTTGTCATGATGAGAAAGGA
>CANCOG010000568.1 GCA_947379685.1 Flavipsychrobacter stenotrophus
GTTTACTGTAATTGGCTGAGTCGATACTTCTATCCCGCAACTGGTGGTTGCTGTGTATGAAATAGTAGCTGAACCGACTGCAATACCCATAACATCTCCTGTCGCTGATATTGATACGATACTTGTTGACGAACTGCTCCAAGTACCACCGCTTACACTTGAGGTAAGGGTTGTTGAAGCTGATTCGCAAACAGTAGTTGCACCACTTACTGTACCTGCATGAGGTAGTGGGTTTACTGTAATAGTTCGGGTGGCAACATCAGTTCCGCAGCTGTTAGATACTGAATAACTGATAGTAACGGCCCCGGCAGCGACACCGTAGACATCGCCGGTTGATGTCACTGTTGCAACTGATGAATTGCTGCTACTCCAGGTGCCGCCAGAGATGGTGGAAGTCAGGGTGGTTGAAGCCGATTCACAAACTGACGAACTGCCACTTATGCTACCTGCAACCGGAAGCGGATTTACGGTGAGAGAACTGGTCGCTACTACAGAGCCACAGCTATTAGTAACAGAATAGCTAATTACTGGTGTTCCTGCAGCCACACCCGTAACTACTCCGCTGGAACCAACAGTAGCAAGAGTTGAGTTGCTGCTGCTCCAGGTTCCTCCGGAAACAGTATTGGACAAAGAAATTGTAGAACTTGTACATAATGTTGAAGACCCGGTAATGGTACCTGCATCGGGCATTGGAGCTCCCGAAACTTTCCTGACCCTGTCCAAGCCGGTAAAGTAAATGTCGCCATTGGCCCCCACACAAAGGCTTGTAGGTGAGATCTGAGCGGCTGTTGCTGGTCCGCCATCACCAGTATATCCGGACGTTCCGGTACCTGCAACAGTAGAGATATTCCCTAAAGGATCAATTTTCCGAATGCGATTCCCGTTGGCATCATCGATATACAAATCGCCATTAACGCCAAATGCAAGTTTTGAAGGCTGATAGATTTGCGCTGCAGTTGCTGGTCCGCCGTCGCCGGTTGATGCAGAAGAACCAGATCCGCAAATAGTACTTATGATACCTGATTGACTGATTTTACGTATTCTGTTGTTATGGAGGTCAGCGATATACATATTGCCCACGGAATCAAAAACAACAGACATGGGATTATACAATTTCGCGGCGGTGGCGGGGCCTCCATCACCACTGAAACCATTTGTCCCCGTACCAGCAACAGTACTAATAATTCCCGAGGTAGATATTTTCCTGATACGATGACCAGCATATTCACAAAAATACAGATTACCATTTGCATCGAATGTTATACCGGTTGGATTATTGATGGTAGCTGAGGACGCAGGACCGCCATCTCCGCCATAGCCGACGGAAGACCTTACGATAGTCGAAATAATGCCCGAAGCGGAAATTTTGCGAACGCTGTTCGAGCTACCTCCACTGGTAAAATACAAATTACCGCTTCCGTCGAAGACAAATCCGTTAGGGTAAGACACCGCAGCAGCTGTTGCGGCCCCACCATCACCTGAGTGTCCTGATGTTCCCGTTCCTGCGAAAGTAGAAATCGTCCCTGACGAGCTAATTCTCCTAATAATTTGATTGCCAATCTCAGAAAAATAGAGGTTTCCTGATCCATCCGTTATAATAGCCGTCGGAATACTTATGGCTGCAGCCGTTGCCGCCCCCCCGTCACCTGAATATCCGTGTGTTCCGGTTCCGGTCACTCTGTTAATTACATTACAAGTGGCACTTGCAGCAGTCACTGTCATATTCTTTGTAGCAGTTGCTGAACCACAGCTATTAGAAACGGTGTAACTAATTGTAGCAGAGCCTGTGCTTACTCCCACTACTGTACCGGTTGCAGTAACAGACGCCACTGATGAATTGCTTGTACTCCAGCTTCCACTCACCTGACTGTTAAGTAAAGCAGTTAACCCGCCCAATTCAACAGCTGAATAACCGAAAATTGGAGTTACCACTGGTAACGGATTGACCGTGATATTTTGGGTAGATACATCTGTTCCGCAACTGTTGGTTGCCGTATATGAAATAGTTGCTGAACCAGCTGAAACACCTGTAACATCACCACTCGCTGAAACCGTTGCCATACCAGTCGCTGAACTGCTCCAAGAGCCACCGCTTACACTTGATGTAAGGGTCGTTGAAGCTGATTCACAAACGGTAGTTGTGCCACTTATAGTGCCTGCCGTTGGCAATGGATTAACAGCTATCGATTGGGTAGCTATATGGGTGCCGCAGCTATTAGTAAAAGAATAAGATATTGTTGCAGAGCCAGAAGAAACGCCAGTAACATTGCCACTATCTGAAACTGTGGCAATACCTGTAGCCGAACTGCTCCAGGAAGCGCCGCTAATGAATGAAGTAAGAGCGGTTGAAGCAGATACGCAAACGGCTGTCGCGCCGCTTATAACACCCGCATAAGGCACAGAGATGACCGTTATTGGTTGTGTAGCGATCGCAGTACCGCAGCTATTAGAGATAAAATAAGATATTGTTGTTGAACCCGCAGAAATACCGGAAACGACACCGCCCGACGAAACTGTTGCTGCGCTTGAGGAAGAACTAAACCAGGTGCCACCGCTTACGCTGGGAGTCAGGGTTAAGGAAGCCGTCTGGCAGACAGAGTCTGCGCCGCTCAATGTACCTGCATTAGGTAGTGGATTAACGGTTACTGATTGCGTCGCAACATTTGTTCCACAACCGTTTGTTATTGAATATGAAACATTCACAGAGCCAGAGGCAACACCGGTCACAACACCACTGCTTGCGACAGTTGCCGTTGAAGTTGATGCACTGCTCCAGGTGCCGCCGCTTGTACCGCTGGCTGAAAGAGTTGTAGTTGCTGCTACACATACAATGGCTGTACCGCTGATAGCCCCCGCATTCGGTAAAGGATTAATGGTAACTGAACGAGTAACAACAGTTGTACCACAACTATTGGTCACACTATAACTTATTGTTGCCGATCCGGCTGCAATACCGGTAACCATTCCTGATGTGCTTACTGAGGCAATAGATGGAGCTGAAGAGCTCCAGGTGCCACCCGAAGAAGTATCGCTATATGTGGTTGAAGACCCGGCGCATACAGTTGAAGCGCCAGAAACTGCACCCACAACTGGTAAAGAACAACCAACCTTCCTCACCCTGTTGTTGCCCGGGTCAGCTATATATAAATTACCAGAACTACTTACATAAATACCTGTAGGGCCTGCAAATTTAGCAGCGGTTGCCGGCCCGCCGTCACCACTGAATCCATAAGACCCGGTTCCGGCAAACGTACTTATGATACCCAGAGGAGTAACCATGCGGATATCAAGATTGTTATTTTCAGAAATATACATATTACCCGCTCCGTCAAAGGCAACGGCTATCGGGTTGCTCAGTTTGGCTGCAGTTGCTGCAATGCCGTCACCATTGTAGCCTGATACACCAGTTCCTGCCACAGTAGTTATAATTCCGGAGGTGGATATCTTCCTTATTCTTTGATTGGACTGGTCGGCAATATACAAGTTTCCACTGGCATCAAGGGCCAACCCCGAAGGCGCATTAACGAGCGCCGCGGTTGCCGATCCGCCATCTCCACTGTAACCGCCGAAGGAGCCACCGGCAATAGTAGAAATAACACCCGAGGTGTTGACTTTGCGGATGCAGTAATGTCCACGGTCAGTGATGTAAATGTTTCCGTTTGAGTCCACTACAACGTTGGTAGGATTGGAAAGCCCTGCTGC
>CANCOG010000569.1 GCA_947379685.1 Flavipsychrobacter stenotrophus
TCTACCCTCTCTGCCCAAAAGATTTGGTATGACGAAACCGTCGGCAGACTCAATAAAGACGGCAATGGCTTATTGCTGGGCAGGTTCGATGAAAAGGACCGTATCATTGTTTTCTACAAGGATGGTTCCTACGAACTTACGGACTACGAACTGACCAACCGTTACGATGCAGATAACATTAAACTGATTGAGAAATTCCTTCCTAAGAAGGTGATTAGTGCCATCTATTTCGATGCGAAATCAAAACAGTTCAATGCAAAACGCTTCGTTATCGAAAGCCAGACACCGAAAACCAAGTACTCCTTCATTAAAGATGGAGAAGGCAACTACCTGGAAATGGTAACCACCCAGCAGGAACCAATCGTCATCATCAGAACCGGCAAGAAAAAATCAGAATTAACCGAAGAACAGGTGGCCCTCCACGAAAAAGTGGACATCACCGGCTGGCGCACCATCGGCTCCTTCATTGCCGGCGAGGACATGAAAGAACTTTCATTGGTACCCGAAGTAAATGACGAAACCGGCGAGCCCGAGGCTCCGACGTTGTTTTAAAAAATCCACTGTATAATATTGAAAGCCGCACGATTGAAAGTCGTGCGGCTTTTTTTACTTTATTAGGTAAACTTAAAGCAATAATAACTGTTGTAACTCAACCGCCAATATCGGTATGTCCTTGATGATTACTTTCCAGATTATCGTTTCATCTACCGCATCATATGCATGAAAAACACGATTTCTCAAGTTCACAATTTTACGAGCCGAGGAAAAAGGAAAATCTGGATCAATTTTTAATAACTTGTTCGTTGCTTCACCAATTATCTCCAACTCCCTTTCGTCGGCTCGCCTTTTGGTTATGTTATCAACAAATTCATCAAACACCCTTCTGCCCTCAAGGTGTATATCAATATTAGAAATTGCATCCTCTATGTCTGTCAACAATTTTTTCACCTCAGCCCTCATATCAATTGTAACTTATGCTGGTTTATTGTCTGCAACAAATAAGGATTTTTCAATGTTTTCTCTGTTACAAGGTCAACATTTTTTTTCAATAATAATTCAAGTGCATCTGCGAGCGCAAAATAGTTATCTGAATAGGTGGTGAAATGCATATCATCAGGGAATTTAATGATAAAATCCACATCACTTTCTGCTGTCATGGTATCTTTTGCTGCGCTTCCAAACAAGTAGGCGCGTTCCACACCATATTGTAGTAGAAGCTGCTTGATTGCGGGAAGACATTGTTCCACCATTTTTTCCATTGCATAAAATTAATCTGATTTTTTCAAAAGATGAATTAAAATACAATTTGCATAATTGCAGACCACCTCATCGTTTTTCCCCGTGACAAACTAACAATGTCACACGTGCGTTTATTTGCTACTTTAAACAACGTTAGTTAAATTGCATTATCATCCTCAAAGAAGTTGTAAATAATTATGACCTGAAACTCAAAAAACATAAACCTAACCATTAAAAATTACCCAAAATGAAAAAGTACAACTTCTTACTCATTTGCATTTTTTATGCCCTTCTCGCAAATGCCCAAAGCTGGAGATGGGCCAAACAAAGCACTTTCCCTTTTTCGCCCGCCATCTACATGGAGGCGTTACAAACCGTAACAGATCGCGATGGAAATGTAATAATGACTGCAATTGACAAGGCAAGTATTGCACACTTCGGGTCAATAACTGTAACAAACCCTTCTCCCTCCCTGGGCGAAAATATTATTATTAAGTTGGACTCAACTGGCTCCTTTAAGTGGATAGTAGCCGCAACTGCTGTATCTGGTTGGGGCTCCGGTGTCGCAGCATCCAGCTCGGGTAGCGTCTATTTTTTAGGGTGTTACCAGGGCAATACCTGTACTATTGGTTCCATTACACTCACCAATATGGGTGGGACGACATTAGGGTTTATGTACTATCTGGCTAAATGCGATAAAAACGGTAATGTTATCTGGGCGCAAAATATTGGGCAGCAAGTTTTAAACTACGCAACCTTTTATGGCCAGTTTTCATACGGAAGTGTAGTTGTTGACCAGCATGACAGTATTATAGTTACCGGAGCATTTACTCAATACCGCGATACAATAAGTGGTATAGTTTTGACAAATGCCGATGCCAGTGGCAATACATCAGATATATTCCTTGCCAAATTTGATAGTTCCGGTAATATAGGCTGGGCAAAAGGAATTGGGGGAACAAAAAGCGAATTCCCGATCTCAATGAACGCTGCCCCCTCGGGCAATTTTTACCTTGCAGGTGAATATAAATCCCATTCATTACCATTTGGAAGCCACACGCTCACAAACGTTGACACAATCCCTAATTTGTTTATTGCTTGCTTCGATGGTAGTGGCAACGGGAAGTGGGCCGACAGCGCTACAGGAAATGTAAATCCAGACTATTTGGGTCAAATTTGCTCTGACCAAAATGGAAATGTTTATGTTCCAGGCAGCTTCTACCAACCCACGATAAATTTTGGCAGCCACACCCTGACCCGAAGTGGCACTAAAAGTGCGTTTTTGGTAAAGTACGATGCGGGCGGACATGTTAAATGGGCTAAATCAGGAAATTCGTCGGGAAGTAACTTAAATGGGTTTTGTGTCGCAACAGACTATTGCAACAATGTTTGGTTCACTGGCCAGATGGCATATAGTACCCCCATGACATTTGATACGGGAACGCTCTACCCTCCCGGCGGAACAATTGAGCCAGCCTTTATCATTCAGTGCGATACCAATGGTAATTATGTTAAAGGGATGGTTATCAAGAACGGAGGAGACGACATTTTGAGCATAGCAGTTAATAACCTGGGAGACTTCTACATTGGAGGCGATATCTACGCCTATCCTCGCCGGGACACTTTTGTACTGGGCGCAGATACGATGATCGTGGACAGTCTTACTGAATCGCTTTTTATCGCCAAATACCATTATTCCGACACAGCATGCCCGGCACCAAACCATTCAAACGGTACCGAAACAGTCAATGAAATACAACCGTCGGCTGGCATATCTATTTTCCCTAACCCGGCAACAGGGCAATTTTCGATAAATACAAATATAATTTTACAAAAGGGAACCAGAGCTTTGCTATTGGACCCAATGGGAAAAATGGTGGGCTCCTATGCACTTAATGAAAGAAGCACCGATATCACGACTTCCACTTTGAGCCCCGGCATCTATTTATGTGTTATATACTGTCCTGAAATGCAACCTGTATATAAAAAGGTCACGATCTTAAAATAGAAAAAATAGACGAAACCGGCCAGGTTGCCACAGGTGAACACGCCATTTTTGTTGGCCGTAACTTTTGGCCGGTAATCCCCGCTTATTGTGATATTATCTGACATTTATATCTCTCCAAAAAAACCACCCATCTATCCCCCACAACCCCACAACATTAAACAAATTCCCCCCGCACGCTTTTTGTAAAAATTCAGTACCTTCACGCACTGAAATACATATTGCAAGAGAAATAGTGAATGAAAAAGATTGAACTTGAAATAGTAGCGTTATCACACAGTATTACACAAACACATTCTTATGCCGTTGTGCTGGGTGAAGTAAATGGGTTGCGCCGTTTGCCTATTGTTATCGGCGGTTTTGAAGCACAGGCTATTGCGGTAGCCCTGGAGCGCATGCAGCCGAGCCGCCCGCTCACACACGATCTCTTCGCCAATTTCATGACCAC
>CANCOG010000570.1 GCA_947379685.1 Flavipsychrobacter stenotrophus
TAAGTTGTTGTTGAAGATAAAGATGGCGTTACAAAACTTGTACCGGTTCCCAACGGGTAACCACCTGTAGATGCTGCAAACCACTGAAGAACACTTCCAGTCGATCCGGTAGCACCCAAGGTAACTGTTCCAGTTCCGCATCTTGCTGCCGGAGTGGTAGTCAATACCTGTGGTGAATAATCAGTTACCGAGGCACTGGATGATGTAGCTACAACTGAACCGTTACATGACAATTGTGCATTATATACATTTGTAGCAGACGGTGTTGATATTGATGGTGGGGCTGGTGGTGTAGCACTGTATCCGTTAGTGGTAGCGCCAGAAATAGATGAATATGAACCAGTTCCAAAATCCTGCCTCCACTGAATCTGTAAATCAGTAGGTGTTGGGCTTACAGTCAGCAGTGCCGGGTTGCCTGTTCCGCAGAAGTAGGATGGGGAAACGGTCGTTGTAAATGAAGGAACTGAGGTAATTGTATATGTATTGACCACAGGTGACGCAGAGGTTGGTGAAGCACCCGCTGTAATGTCAACAGTTGAAGGGCAATAACCCGATACAAATGCAACCTGATTATAACCAATCAATGGAGACCCACTAACGTCCTGTGCAACCACAAAGTAACTGATCACAGTACCCGCCGAAGCGGTATGGTTTAGCAATGAGTAGTCAATAGTGAAAGTAAATGGTGATGATGAGTTGCTTGCCTGAACATACTTCCAGCCGTTGAAAGAACTATTGTTGGCACCACCATATGCATCAGCATCAGAAGATCCACGATAATACAACCTTGGTTTTGTGCCGGCTGTAGTGTTTACGCCAGCTGTGCTGGTGATAGTTGCTGAAAGAGTAGGCGGAACCGCCAGGCAATAGCTAACACTTGGAATAGTTGTGTAGCTGATAACAGGTGCCGCAGTTGTGGTTGTCCCAGAGAACTCCAGTGCGCCTATTGCTGGAGCCGCTGCACGGGTTACACCAGAATAGTCAGTAGTAATTGATGGTGTTGAAATGGTTACTCCGCCACCGTAAGCGTAAGATGTGCTTGTTGGAGCATAGGTACCAGTTAACGTACCTGCTGAAAGGTTATTTTCATTGTAAGTATGCCTGTCACGGCCGCTACCCATAAATGTCTTGTAAGTGCTGGCGCACACATTGAAACTACCATCATTTACAATGTTGTTACCGCCGCTCGTAGTAAGGCCGCTGATCGCGTAACCATTCTTTGGCGTTCCGCCGCCGCCAGTTACGTTATCAACATACAGGTAATTTTTTGAACCTGTATTACCGTAATAGATATTATTGTCGGTAATGAAGTAAGTTGATGAAACCGGAGTGCCGGCTGTTGCAACAAAATTCCTTTGCACACAAGCTGAAATTCCGGTTCCGGTTGGTGTAACATTCATGTATACTATGTTGTTCTTCAATGTAAATACAGACGAAGTAACATTTGGATAAAGGATACCAGCTGCCCCGAAGTTAGCGCCGCTGCTGGTAATAGCTGATCCACCAACGCCAATACCTATTGTATTGTGATACACATTCCAGGTGCTGCCATTAGCCTGTGCATACAGGCCGATTATAGCATTCGGGTTGGCAGCACTTGCTGCTGTGAGTGAAGTAATAAAATTATTATAAACATTATAAGTAGTTGCTGCTGAAACCATGTTCAGACCTGTAACCAATGTTGATGAACCAGCAGAAGTTCCACCAACAAGGCTATAAATATTATTACCAAAAATATTTGAAGTAGTGCCTGACAACGAATAGATTCCATGCATGGTTGCACTACCGGAAGTAGTAGACGCAGAAAAATCATGAATTTGATTACCGTAAGTGTTTACGGTAGTCGCGCCAGCTTCGTATATGCCATATATTACCGGTGCTGTGTTACCTGAGACCGAGAGATTCAGAATCGTATCATTATAGATATTGAAAGAACTCCCTGAGGCTGAAGAACCATCAAGTATACCATACACCTGGGCAGATGCGCCACTGCTGGAAAGATTTGTGATCTTGTTACCACTAATGATCGCTCCCATACAAGCCGTCGTCATATTCCCTACCCTACTTTCATTGGTAATACCTGTTACGTGACCAGTACCGGAGTTGCCGCTGATCAGATTATTGATGATTTGTGCGCTTGCTGAACAGTAGTCGTAATAAATACCCTGGTTGAAGCCAGAACCGGTAACATTGCCACTGATGGTATCATAACTAATCACCAGGTTTTGGGAAGTACCAACGCCAAAAATTATCCCGCACAAAGTATCGGTACCGGTTAAATGAATGTTACTGATATTATTATTGGAAATATAGCTTGTATTATAGCTGGAAAGCGGAGTAGCTCCCTGGATATCCAGACCAACAACTATTGCACCGCTGCTCGCAGATTTTGTGATGGTGCCGCTGGTGCGGTTGCCGATAACATATTCAAGCGGATTGGCATATCCAGTATTCAGCAGCAACAGGGCGCCACTGGTATTTGTAAAGTTGCCGGTCGATTTGAAAATATTATAGGCCACGCTGTCGTATATACCGGCATGGTCGGGGTTAGTGGGCAAGTTATATATATACTCAACTACCGAAGTTGCTCCGGCCGTAGTGGATAAGTCTAATGTATTGCTGTTAATTGCGAGGGATGGGGCCATTGTTGAAGCAGCGTTGAAAATGCCAATTAACTGGCCGCTGCCTGCAGAAAGCGTAAGTAAGTTATTGCGGAAATTCAGCAACGAATCGCGCCCTGTATTGTAGATTCCATAAATGGAGCCTGCTGCGGTATGACTAATGTTCACTGTATTGTTTGTGATACCTATATAAGAAGTAGAACCACAGGAATTATATATACCTAAAACATTAGTAGAAGATGTAGATGTAACAGTGATGGTATTATTGCTCATATCACCGTTAGTAACAGCCGCTCCCGCATTCTCCAAAATAAAAGCGGTGCCCGAAATAGCACCACCGGTTACGGTTATTTTATTATTGTCCATTGAAAGCGTGGTGATAGTACCAGTATTTATAATTACAGATGGCACCCCGGTTGTCACAACAACTACTGTTGTGTCGTTGTTCATGTTCAGAGTAGTAACAGTGCCGGAATTCTGGATAGCTGTAGCTGCTCCGGTTGTATTGTTTATAGTTACGTTATTCAAGTTGAAATTACCTGTTGATGCGGCCACAGTATTTGTGATACCTGTGTTTGTACCAGTGGTGGCTGTATCGCGTATAACGTTATTATTGTATTTTAATGTTGTGCTTGAATTACCAGAAGCGTTACTGATACCCACCAGCGCAATTGCAGCGGTTGCAGTTTTCATGGTGATCGTATTGTTCATCACCGTATTTGTGTAAGTGCCAGCAGCCGAGGTGCTTGTAGAAATACCATTATTGGGTGTATTTACTGAACCACCGGTAGGCAAAGAAATATTATTATAGTTAATAGCAAACGAGTAACCGTTGATAACGAAAATCCCTTCCTGCCTGGTCTTTACATAATTGGCGAAAGCAGTGGTCATGGTCATATTGGCGGTTTGTGGAGTCAGGGTAATTGTATTGCCCTGGCCTGAAGCGCCAACAGTGTTTCCAATATCATTAAAACCAGCAGTACCCAAAAGCGTAATTCCGGTTGTTACACCGGCAATCGTGTTACCATAAAATGAGTTGTAACTGTTAGCGCCTGCGGCCGAAGTACATG
>CANCOG010000571.1 GCA_947379685.1 Flavipsychrobacter stenotrophus
GTATCTGGCGTCGTATAAAGGCTGTTTTCCCGCAAAAAGAAAGAAAACTTGTTTAAGAAGATAAAAATATCATATAACCTGTATTTTCACTTACCCTTTCTTCTCTGGATGGTTAGTGGTGCTGTGTTATTATTAAGTTTTACCAAGGAACAGTTGTTCGCTTCTGTCAATACGCACTATACTGTATTTGGTGATACGCTGATGTACTATACTACGTTTTTAGGGCAGCCCGAGGTTATCATACCTGGTCTGCTATCGCTGCTGTTAATACCTTCGTTGAGAAACGGGTGGTATTTAATTACTGCTATATGCTGTAATATTACTCCGCTCTTAATTCAACAATGGCTTAAACGCATATTTCATCATCCACGGCCATTGAGCTATTTTCATTGGTTCGATCATAAAGCTGAATGGCTCCATTACCTGCCTCAATGGCCTGAGTTGCTACGTAACAGTTTCCCTTCGGGGCACAGCCAGGGCTCGTTCAGTTTTTTTTGCTTTCTGACGTTATTGCTGCCGAAGCAGTACCAAAAGGCCGGACTTATCTTTTTTGTATTCGCGATTTCAGTTTGTTATTCACGCCTGTATCTGGCAGCCCATTTTTTTGCTGATGTGTACACCGGGAGCATGATAGGTGCAGTAACAACAACTCTTATCTTCAGCCTGCTGAGCAGGTACCGGCCAGTTGCAAAAAGCAGTGCGGTGCCTGAACCCGTATTATAAATAAGGAAACCCAAAAACTTATTTTGTCAGCATGCCTTACTTTTGCATAGATGCCTAGTTACATCCGGTATATTCTTATTATTTTAGGTGCAGGTCTCCTGTTTTGTCCATTTCTGGGTCATGTTCACTTGTTTGACTGGGACGAGATCAATTTTGCGGAATGTGCCAGGGAAATGATCGTTTCTAAAGATTACCTGCGGGCACAGATCGACTTTATGCCGTTTTGGGAAAAGCCCCCGGTTTTCATCTGGATGCAGGTACTGGCAATGAAGTTGCTGGGTGTTGGCGACTATGCTGCTCGTTTCCCGAACGCCGTAATGGGTATTGTAACATTGGCAACACTTTTTTATGCAGGAAAAAAGATAATTGGTGAGAAAATGGCTACCTGGTGGGTAGTACTTTATGGTGCTACATGGCTGCCCCACTTTTATTTTAAGACGGGTATCATAGACCCAACATTCAATTATTTTATATTCCTTGCTTTTTTCCAGCTGCATCTGTTGAAGTTTTCTTCGAATAAGACGACGCATGCCCTGCTGGCGGGGCTTTTCCTGGGGCTTGCGGTGCTCACAAAAGGACCAGTAGCCATAATTGTAGCAGCCCTGTCGCTTGGCGTTTATGTGCTCATTAACCGGGGACTCAAGGGATTTACCGTAAAACAACTGGCCATAATTGCCTGTAGTGCTGCAATTCCCTTTTTATTATGGCTTTTGGCCTGCGTTGCCACACATGGGTTTGCCTATGGGAAGTGGTTTTTAACCGAGTTCATTTCTTACCAGGCAAGGCTGTTCACCACGGAGGACGCAGACCATGGCGGGCCATTCTTCTATCATTTTATTGTCTTGTTGATCGGCTGCTTTCCGGCATCTGCATTTTTATTTCAATATACGGGCAAAAGAAGGTCGGACACTGACCGCTCGCGAGATTTCACCCGGTTAATGTGGATCATGTTTTGGGTAGTTCTTATCCTCTTTTCAATTGTAAAGACAAAAATTGTACACTACTCATCCCTGTGTTACTTTCCACTCACATACCTGGCCGCATTACAACTATACAGACTGGGTAACGAAGCGTTGAAGATCAAAAGACTGGTAAAGGTCATTTTACTTTCCACTGGCTCCATTCTGGCAGTGATCATCATGCTGCTGCCAGTGGTGGGTATCAACAAAGCATCCATTATTCCATTGGTCGATGATCCGTTTGCCAGAGGCAACTTTCAGGCCAATGTGCAATGGAGCTATACAGAATGTCTTTGGGGGCTTTTCTACCTGGCCGGTATCTGGGGGGCGTTCCTGGTGATGAATAAAAATTTCAGGAAGGGTATGATCGCTTTGTGTGTTGTACAATTAGTGATCATACAGGTGACGGTTCTGCACTTTACACCAAAGATTGAAGCCTACTCACAACGAGCAGCCATTGACTTTTACAAGAGTTTTGAAGGAAAGGAAGTGTATATCCATTCCCTGGGTTACAAGAGTTATGCTTATCTTTTTTATGCCCGCAAGCAACCATTTGCCAACCAGAATTATTATCTGAATGGGAAAATAAATGAACAATGGCTATTAACAGCACCATTGGACAGGCCAGCCTATTTTGTTTGTAAGGTTCAGGATGCAGGGCAATACTTTAGCATGCCACAGCTTGAAAAAACCGGGGAACAAAATGGTTTTGTATTTTTCCGGAGGAGGTAAGCAATCTGCCATCTGAATATTAAACGAGTCGTTTTTACTTCAAAAAAAATGATTGAGCGAAGCCCATATATCAAGATGGCATATTTAATAATGGTCACTCAAAGATAAAGAACAGAATACACATTTAGACATCATTAATATCTATACTGCCATCGTGGAGCTGCTTATTCCGCATTAAATTTTTATTACTCTTTTTTGTTTTTGTAACAAAAGCCCTATAATTTTACTCCTACTCACACTCCCCTTAACCACGAAAACACCGTTCAATTCCCTGTAATAATACCTGAATATGGTTACGGCCTTAGGAATGAACAAAAAGATCTTGCGAGGAAATATCCCTGCAACCTATTTTTCAACGGATAAATGAAATGCGATGGAGTACAGAGCCTATGTATCATTGAATATTGCCATTATTGGCGAGGAGCGGGTTTGCGAGGAATTTGCGAATGCCTTTGCATTTGGAGGCCACAGCGTTTATTTGGCATCACTAAGCGGCAACAATAATACAGTTATTGAAAGAGACACGACAGGCAATATTCATAATTGCACAATTGAGGATGCCGCAGCACATGCTGACTTTATTATAATAGGAACGAAGCCAAGCCAAGCCCGCGAGGTTGCCTATTGGCTCGGAGATGTTCGCAGAAAAATAATCATAGACTTTACGCTCAACGCCTGTGATGTGACAGAACCAGCGATCTTCACAGTAAAAGCAATAAGCGCAATTACTGGCGCGCCAAACATAGTAAAGGCATTCAGCCTTATTGGGTATCAACAATTGTTCAAACCACTTTTTGGTGGAGCAATGCCGGAAGTCTTACTTGCCGGGGATAGTCTTAAAGCAACTGAAATATCGAAAATAGTATTACGTGAAGCCGGTATACTTAGCTGTTATGACTTTGGTGACAGTGGCTCATTCAAACTGCTTAATGAACTTGCAAAGACCTGCCGGTGCTTTATAGGTGCCAACCAGCCACCAGCAATTACTATAAAGAGCCCCACTGGCAGCGGGCATTTAGAAGACAATCACTAGGCGGCTATCATCTTAGTGCATCGCATTCAACCGTTGCAATATCTCCTGAGGAACCGGGACATCATAGGTCTGCATCTGGGCAACCAGCGCCTTAGCTTCTGCAATCTGGCCACGGGTGAAGTACATTAATAAGAGATTATTGTTTGCCTGTGGACTCGTCGGATCGCGCTTCAGGTAGCTTTTCATGTAATTAATTGCCCCTATGGTATCATTCTTCGTCATCGCTACCCTTGCCAGGTAAAA
>CANCOG010000572.1 GCA_947379685.1 Flavipsychrobacter stenotrophus
AAATATTAACCAACAGTTTTTATTTCTGTCCAAAATATTGCTGATTATCTTCCTAAAAACCATTCAGCTAACTTTATGAGTCAATAGACGGATTTATGAAACACACGCTTTTAATACTGCTTCTTTTGCCCTTGTTTTCAGGGGCGCAAACTATGTATACATATGCAGGCGGCGGAACGGGTGGACTTGGAGATGGTGGACCAGCCACGGCCGCCAGCGTACCCAATCCCAACTATGTAACGTTTGATAAAGCAGGTAACCAATACATCAGCGACCTGGCGGGAGGCCGCATTCGTAAAGTAAATACATCTGGCATTATCACTACTATTGCTGGCCCTGGGTCAAGTAGCACATTAGGCGATGGCGGACCCGCAACCAGTGCCTACCTGAATGCGCCCCTGGGGGTTACTTGCGACACTTTCGGTAATATATATATCGCTGATCGTTACAATTACCGTGTGCGCAAAGTGAATGTTTCTACTGGTATCATATCAACTGTCGCGGGTGCCGGGTCAACTGCCTTTGGTGGCTCCGGTGACGGCGGCCAGGCAACAACAGCCGAATTCAACACAGTAGCTGATGTCATTTTTGACAAAAAAGGGAAACCTCTATATTGCCGATAACAGCGCAAGTAATATCCGCAGAGTAACTCCATCGGGTATTATATCCACCTTTGCCGGCATCGGTGGCATGGCAGGTTTCAGTGGCGATGGAGGCCCGGCTACTGCAGCGAAGTTGAAAGACCCGCGTTATCTTGCTTTTGATGATATTGGAAACCTATACATTTCCGAAGACCTAGGCAAGCACATACGGAAGGTAGATACGCTGGGCATCATGCACACCATAGCAGGTACGGGTACCGGTGGTTTTAACGGAGACTCTATTCCCGCAGCTACCGCTACCTTACATCCCCAGGGGATTTTGTTCTACAACAATGCATTGTATGTCGCAACCTTGGAACAGCGTATCCGTAAAATTGACCTGAGTAATGATACAAACTACATTTACACCATTGCGGGTACGGGCACAGCAGGGTACAACGGCGACGGCATCCCAGCCATAACAGCCAAAGTGAATAGCCCGGGCGGAATGGCGATGCACGAATGTTTCGACATCTATTTTGCCGACGTCAGCAACGCCCGCGTTCGAAAGATCGTCCTCCCCTCAGTATTGCTGGTGCCGACTATAGCCTTGTCTGGCCCCTCAGTGGCGAATGTAGGAACCCCCGTTACTATAAGCGCTACAGTTATCAATGCCGGTACCAGTTATAGCATCAACTGGATGAATCATGGCACTTCGTTTGCCACAACATTCGTTCCATCTGTCACCTATACAAAAGGGCATGGAACAGATTCCATCACTGCTAAAATAACTTCTACCGATCCATATGGGTGTTATGATACAACGGCAGTCACAAGGCCACATGTTGTTTATGAGGGAGAAGCGGTAAATCTGCTCTCGATGGAAAATGACTGTCTGATATACCCCAACCCCGCCACTACTATGCTGAATGTAACGGGCCGCCATATCACATCTTTGTCCATCATTAGCTTGGTTGGCCAGGTTGTTGCATACCGGGAATACAATACCAGCGAGGCGCAGATTGATATCGCTTCATTGCCCGCAGGCGTTTACATCCTGAAGATCAATGGGACTGAAGTAAAGCGTTTTGTGAAACATTAATTGCTACTTCCTAGGCAGATTATAGTTGTTGCAAAAGCGTAGAATAGCGTCCCCATGTCTCTCGTCCGCGTTTGCAACGCGGATGCCACTGCAGGGCGTTTGTAGCCCGTTTACGCCTTTTACATGCAGCTGCGGGACACATCCAAATGTCATGATGCCATCGGCTTCACATGTTTATAGAACCGCGTTACATTTTTGTACCGATGCCGTAGGTATCGCGTGTACGTGCATTTGCCGTGTGCTTTTGACCACCACAAAACTAAAGTTTGTCCTTAGGCGCAGCCCTGGACCAGCGGGGAGTTTCGATGGTTATCTGAAGTGGCTGAAAAAGAAATCTCGTCCGCGTTTGCAACCTACCGTGCACCCACATTTTTAGCGAAGGTTTACATAATATGGATGTTAGCATAAATTTGTTTAGACCTGACTTTTCCGACAGGTTTAATGACAAATGATCAGAGAAAAGAGGTGTTGAGATTGTTGATATGCTAACAAAAAAAGCTAATATTAGTATATGGCGTATTTCACAAAATCGAGGAATTAAAAAAGCGACTTATCGTTTTTTGAATAATTAGAAGGTAGCTGAGACAGCTTTGATCGAGGAGTTGTGCATTCGCTCCGCAAAAAATTGTAGCCAGAGGCATGTTTTGTGTATTCAGGATACAACAGAAATGAATTATCAATCCCCAAAACATAGGATTAAGAACGATAGTGGTTTAGGACGACTTGATAGTGCAACGGAAGCCTTAGGGTTTAAGATGCATAGCGCCCTTATAATAGATGCTGACAGTAACGAAGTGTTAGGTTTTTCAAATATCCAGCTATGGCATCATCCACTAAATATTCCGGATCGACGAGGACGGAAATATCAGTCGTTACCAATTGAAGAAGAAGAGTCTATTAAATGGATCAATGCCGCAACTGAAAGCCGGAAATTACTTTCAGGAGCAAATTTTATTGCATTTGTAGAAGACAGATAGGGAGATATATACGAACAATTATGCAGCATAGATAGCGCTCAATACGTAATCCGGTCTAAATCTAATAGAAACAATAGCGATGACACAAAGATTTGGGATACCTTAGCCACGCAGCCGGACTTAGGTAGCTATAAATTTGTGCGTCATCCCCCGCCCTAAACGGAGCCTACAGTTGAGGGCAAGAACGTCTTGCATAGATTCTTCCTTCGTCGGAATGACAAAGCTTTAACGAGGGGATTGAAAACTAAGAGTCATACGAGGGACGGAGGCTGTTGGTGGACAAGGTGGCGGCTCAAACCTAACTCCAGTGGGAGGTGTTGGCCACACACAGAACAAAGCCTCGAACTCTTACCAGTTGGGAAAATACATGCGATACCTACGGCATCGGTGTGCTGAAGTGGGTTTGTTCTATAAAGATGTGGTGCCGATGGCATAATGACATTGGCGAAAACCTCCGTTAGTTTAACATTAGCAGGCGATCGGTACAAACCTTGTTCCGGGGGCATCCGCGTTTTAAACATCTTCGGAGCGTCCCACATCCCGGTTCAGAAATTGCAGTGTTTTGCTTCGGTGCAACAGTTATCAACACTTAACTGTTTTCTTCTTTTTGCCGGTGAGGCCCTTGGAGGCTACTTTGGCAATATATTCCAGTGCACCGGGTACTTTGCAGGCGGTGCCGTTTTGATCAACTGTTACCACGCCAACCCTGGTGGCGGTGGATTTGGCATCTTCTACCAAGGGCAATACATAGCTGCCGATTGCAATCACAAACCCATTCATTGTTTGCCTCACGCGATTTTGGGATGTGTGGATTTCTTTTTCAATCCGGGCAAGCAGCTTTTTTAGTGTATTTATGTCTAGCTCGGAATCGGCTTTTAATGCTACTAACCCACTGAGTGTCGACCAGCCCGCTGCCGCAATATGCTCCTCGCTGCTATCTATCCACTTCAGGCCCAGTTCGAAACCATACCTGTTGCCCGCTGCTACCCATGGCACGGTGTATCCACTTATGTTGT